>CANFZC010000062.1 GCA_947451475.1 Flavobacteriaceae bacterium
ATTTTTCAAATAGGGTTTCTGCTTTACAGAAATATTCAAAAGCTTTAAGAAAACTTTTTTGCTTTAAATAAATCGTCCCTATATTGGTAGTTGTAATTCCGGCCGTATCATCCCCTATTTGCTGCTGCGTTTTGAGGCATTTGATGAAATAGTTTAAGGCTTTAAAATCCTCCCCTTGGGATTTATAGACTACCCCGATGTTATTGTATATGCGGGCGCATTTCTCTAAATTATGACTTAGTTCGTATATCTTAACTGCTTTTAGGTCGTATTGCAGGGCTTTTGCGTAATTGCTTTGTTCAGAAAAAACCACACCCAAACTACCATAGGCTCTTGCTAAGCCGTTTTTGATATCGATTGTATCTGTAGTTGCATTTTCTAATGCTGCCTCAAAAACTTCTTGCGCCTTTGAAAAAAAGCGTAACGCGTCTGGATAGTTCCCTAAGACTACATTGGCGTTTCCAAGATTAAGAAAAGCGTAGCCTTGGGCAGCATTGAATTTAATCTTCTTTGCTAAAAGTAGGGCTTGATTTCCATACTGTAGCGTTAGTTCGGGATTGGTAGATTTGTATTCATCAGCGATGGCATTGAGGAGTTGCACCTTATCAATATCGTTTTTTGCCTTGGGTATGACGGCGACCAAGCTGTCGGCCTTTTTATTTTGTGCCCACTGTACTGCCGTGATGAGCAGCAAGAAATACAGCAAGTAAGATTGATTCATTTTCATAAGAAACCGATTAACTTCTATTCCTAACAAAAATACCATTTCCTTTTGGGTTAAAAAGTACAAAATGAGTATTTGGGGCTTTTGAATGAGAATTTAAGGCACAAAAAAATCCCGAGCTTTAACTCGGGATTTCTATATAACTAAATTGATGTCTTATGATAAAGCTGCTTTTACTTGGTCTGCTGCTTCTTGGAATTGCACCGCTGATAAGATTGGCATTCCTGAATTATCGATTAATTCTTTAGCAATCTCTGCATTAGTTCCTTGTAAACGAACGATGATAGGCACTTTGATGGCGTCTCCCATGTTTTTATAGGCATCTACTACACCTTGTGCTACACGATCGCAACGAACGATACCTCCGAAGATGTTGATTAAAATAGCTTTTACGTTTGGATCTTTAAGGATGATACGGAAGGCCGTTTCAACACGTTTAGCATCGGCAGTTCCTCCTACGTCCAAGAAATTGGCCGGTTCGAAACCAGCGTATTTGATTAAGTCCATGGTCGCCATGGCTAAACCAGCACCGTTTACCATACAACCAACAGTTCCGTCAAGGTCAACGTAGTTCAAGCCAACTTCTTTAGCTTCCACTTCGATTGGATTCTCCTCACGAACATCGCGCATATCGGCAATTTTTGTTTGACGGTATAATGCGTTATCGTCAACGTTTACTTTTGCGTCAACGGCTAATATTTTATTATCTGATGTTTTTAAAACCGGGTTGATTTCAAACATGGAAGCGTCTGAACCGATATAGGCATTGTATAACGAATCTACAAACTTTACCATTTCTTTGAATGCGTTCCCAGAAAGACCTAAGTTGAATGCAATTCTTCTGGCTTGGAATCCTTGTAATCCTACTGTAGGATCAATTTCTTCGGTGAAGATTAAGTGTGGTGTGTGTTCTGCTACTTCTTCGATATCCATTCCACCTTCGGTCGAATACATAATCATGTTTCTTCCTTTGGCTCTGTTTAATAGAACAGACATATAGAATTCAGAAGTTTCGCTTTCACCTGGATAGTAAACATCTTCTGCTACTAAAACTTTATGTACTTTTTTACCTTCGGGTGGTGTTTGCGGTGTGATTAATTGCATACCGATGATTTGTTCTGAAATCTCCTCCACTTGTTGCAAGTTTTTGGCCAATTTCACTCCGCCGCCTTTTCCTCTTCCACCAGCATGAATTTGAGCTTTGATCACCCACCAACCTGTACCTGTTTCAGCTGCTAATTGTTTGGCTGCTGCGACTGCTTCAACCGGACTGTTAGCCACTATACCGCGTTGCACTCTAACGCCATAACCGGCTAATATTTCTTTTCCTTGATATTCGTGTATATTCATATTAAAATAAATAGTTTGTTTTGAATAAGAGATTCTGAAATAAGTTCAGAATAAATGTGCCACAAAAGTAATTAATTAGAATCAATCCTAAAAGAAATGTATACCAATTTAGTATATTTCTTCATTTTAAGTAAATTAGCACTGGCAACGCAACCTTTTCAAAACAAAAACATCTTACAAGAATATAAAACTAAACGCTTAGCACATGAAAAAAGCACTTTCTATTTTATTTACGGTTATCGTTTTAAGTTCTTGTTCTAGCAACCCAGCAAATGTTCCCGTAACTATAGCAGGCAAAATCAACAACAACAGTGAGTATAATGGAGGTCCGCCGCCGCCTCAGGAGGTGTTGGATGCCTTGGCTGTTTACAGTCCGTCTGCTAACCAGTTATTTTATGTTAGGAATGCTATTAATTACGCACCCTTTAGCCCAACCATTTCGTCATTTAGTACCGATGCAAATGGAAATTATTCATTGAATTTACCGGTTGGTTCTTATGCCATCATCAGTAGAGACAAATATGAATTTGAACAAAATCAAATGGCTACTCTTGACTGTATTTATTTGCAACAACCTGATTATATCATGACAGTGGTTAGTACACCACAGGCATACGATTGGTCCTATACGGCTAAAGCTAATGTATGCATGCCCCATCCTTAAAAATAGAAAATATGAAAAAAATACTCTATTACCCGCTGCTAGTATTATTAACCTTGCTGCAAGTAGGTTGTAGCACTAATTCGACTACTTCAAATACAGACCCCGTTCAAGGACTTTGGAAATTGGTAGCGGTTGACGGCACTTTTGCGGGAATTCATGACACCTTTACTCCAGGACTGATTACTTGGACTTTTAATTCCAGTAATCATACCGTTACGGTGGTTAACAATAATACTGATGCTGCTGCATGGGATTTACTGGATTCGGGTGTTTATGATTATCATTTTGTTAACAATCCTGACGCTCCTTGTGGAGAAAGTATCGAAATAAATGGTTCTATATATGGCTGTTATACGGTTACCAATGATACGCTTGTGATCGACCAAGCAATTGCTGATGGTTTTGCTATTACGTTAACCCATTAACTATTAAAAAGCACGAATTCTGCTATTTTTTTCTTTGGAAGTATGACATAAGCGCCCTAGCTTTGTCAAAAAATAACAATTCCCGCTTATGCAACCATCAGAACTAGTCGCCTTGGCACGAGAATATGGCAATCCGTTGTATGTCTATGATGCTGAAAAAATTGAATTTCAATATAACCGTCTCAGCAGTGCTTTTTCAAAAGTAGCACAACTTCGCATTAATTATGCGATGAAGGCCTTATCAAATATTTCGATTTTAAAGTTACTGAATACGTTAGGTTCTGGGTTGGATACCGTTTCCCTTCAAGAAGTACAATTGGGCATCCACGCCGGCTTTACCCCAGATAAGATCATATTTACCCCCAACGGCGTCTCCTTTGAAGAAATTGAAGCTGTAGCGCAATTAGGGGTACAAATCAACATTGACAATTTATCAATATTGGAGCAATTTGGCGCTAAATACCCTAAGGTTCCGGTTTGTATTCGTATCAATCCCCATGTGATGGCAGGTGGTAATGAAAATATATCTGTGGGGCATATTGACAGTAAATTTGGCATTTCCATTTATCAGATTCCGCATGTCCTGCGCATAGTGGAGAACACTAAGATGAACATCAATGGGATACACATGCACACGGGTTCTGACATCTTAGATATTGAAGTATTCCTATATGCCTCTGAAATATTATTTGACACGGCTAAACAATTTAAGAATCTACAATTTTTGGATTTTGGTTCTGGATTTAAAGTCCCTTATAAAAAGGGGGATATCGAAACCAACATTGAGGAATTGGGAAAAAAATTAAGCAAACGTTTTTTGGCTTTTGAAAAAGAATATGGAAGTCCGCTGACGTTAGCCTTTGAGCCCGGTAAATTCTTAGTGAGTGAAGCGGGTTATTTCTTGGCTAAAGTTAATGTAGTAAAGCAAACCACTTCAACCGTTTTTGCGGGAATAGATAGTGGCTTTAATCATTTGATTCGCCCGATGTTTTATGGTTCACAGCATGTTATTGAAAACATTTCGAATCCAAAAGGCAAAGAGCGTTTTTACACGGTGGTAGGTTACATTTGTGAGACCGATACTTTTGCTAATAACCGCCGCATTGCCGAGATACACGAAGGTGATGTATTGTGTTTTAGAAATGCTGGCGCATATTGTTTCTCGATGTCATCCAATTACAACTCGCGATTTAAACCTGCCGAAGTATTATGGAAAAATGGCAAGGGGCATTTGATTAGAGAACGCGAGACTATTGAAGATTTGCTTCAAAATCAGATTATGTTATCCTTATAATAAAAAAGCCCCAAAACGAATTGATTTGGGGCTTTTTTATTATTTATTTAGAATCTCGGTGAGCACTTGAGCTTCTGTTCCGTTGGGAAAAGCTGTTTTTATTAATTGGGCGATGGTAGGTGCAATCTCGGTGATCACTTTTCGATCATGCGTTTCTCCCGCTTTGATGTTCCAGCCATAAAACAGTAAGGGCACATGGGTATCGTAGCTGTAGGGCGTTCCGTGGGAGGTACCCGTTGGAATATATTCAATATAACCCGGTTTATCCAGAATTACCAAGTCACCATCTTGGGTAGCATCGTAGCCTTTGGCAATACAATTCAGATAGAAATCGTTCCCGGTATCAGCCAATATATCGGCTTCGGAGTACACTCTTTTTACTTGGTCTTGTGTCATTAGAAAGTCGACAAACGCCTTGGATACGTTAGACAACGCTAGTCCTTTGGCTTTAATTTTTTCCTTATCAAAAAACAAATTAAAATTGGAATAGTTTAGCACCAAATCTTCCCCGAAGGAATCAGTTGAGAACTTTTTGAGATTCTTTGTAATGTCTTTACTGTCGACATTAATGACATTGTATTTATTATCATTAAGAAACTTAGCATTTTCGGCACCGGCGTGGTCTGCTGTTAAGAATAACAAATAATTATCTTTACCGACTGCTTTATCCAAATAGGCCAAGAAATCGGCTATGGTTAAGTCTAAACGCAAATAAGTGTCTTGCAATTCCATTGAGCGCGGTCCTAATACATGGCCGACATAATCTGTCGATGAAAAACTCACGGTTAGGAAATCGGTTATGGTATCATGACCCAATTGTTCCTTATCGATAGCCGCTTTGGCAAATTCCTCTAACAGGTCATTTCCGTAGGGTGTAGCGCGCAAAATTCCAGCATCGTTTTTGAGGGCGTACATGGCTTTTAAATCATAAGGAAACACCGGTTTAGCTCCATTAACTTTACCTTCGTAACTGTTATCATCGGCTAGACTTTCGTTATAGGTTTCGGTTGGTTTTAGCAAATCCCATCCCTTATTGATGTAGCTCATAAAATGCTTTTCGTTATTGAATTGAGTTACCCATTGGGGCAATTCCTTTCCATAAAAGGTGCTTGAAATGAAACTTCCTGTTTTACTATACCAAAAAGCCCAGTTGGCAAAATGGCCAGCGGGTAAAATAGCACCGCGATCTTTTAGACTCATCCCTATTACTTTTCCTTTAAAATTGGTCGCCAAACGCAATTCATCTGTTATTGTAGTTGACAAAAGATTTCTGGGAGACATGGCGCCTTCTTCTTTGGTTCCGTCTCCTAAGGTTTGCACGGTAGCATCATCAGTACAATACATTTCCTTACCCAACTTTCGACTAAACCATTCATTCCCGACAATTCCGTGTGTAGCGGGAGTTGTTCCTGTATAAATAGAGGCATGTCCGGGTGCGGTATAAGTAGGCATATAATTGTAGTGCGTATTTTGAAATACAAATCCCTTTTTAAGTAAGCGATTGAAACCGTTTTCAGAAAAATCATTTTGAAAACGGTAGAGGTATTCCATTTTCATTTGATCTACCACGATACCTACTACCAATTTAGGTCGTTGTTGCGCAGCAGCTGCAAGGGCTATAACAAAAAGGAGGATTAAAAAAAACTTTTTCATAGGAAACATATTGAGGTACAAAAGTACAGAAACGAAATGAATGTGCCGAAAAAAACAAAGGCCTCCGAAAGTCCGAAAGCCTTTGAAAAATTCCCAATTTTTAACAACTATGATAACAACTAACTTCTATTTCAAAATCATAAAGGTACATCTACGATTTACGGCATGCTCTTCCTCAGTACAGTCATTTTTAGGACAAATGATTAGTGGTTTGGTTTCACCATAACCTACTGAAGACAATCTGTTTCTTTCAATTCCGTTTTGCACAAGATATTCTAATGCAGATGCTGCTCTTTTATTGGACAATCTTAAATTATACATGGAAGAGGCGCGAGAATCGGTATGTGAACCAATTTGAATTTCCATGTAGGGGTACTTTTTAAGCAATCCGACCAAGACATCTAATACCGAAGCCGCTTGAGGTTTAATATTCCATTTATCTAAATCGAAATAAATGTTTTCTAATTCGATTAAAATGGTTCCGTCTGATTTCTTGTTAATGATATCCTCTGCATCATAATAGGACTCTACCTTCATTTGAAGATCTAAATACACTTTTCCGTTTTGACTGGTTTCAAATTCTGACTCTGCAGGGATATAAAAATCTTTGAAAGCCATAATTTTATATTTCTTATTGGGCTCCGTGTTGAAATTAAAGTCACCGTCTTTACCTACCAATTGTTGGTCTAATAGTGTTCCGTTTAAATCATAAAGTTTTACGATAGAACCTGGCAGCAGTTCCATGGTCTTTTTGTCTCTAACTTCCCCTTCCACTAAATATTGCAACTTGTTTTTCTCACGAACAAAAGTGTATAAATTATCATCTCCAGCTCGATTAGAAGCAAAGTACCCCTGATCTTTAGTTTCATCCAAAATATAGTTGAAATCATCCATTTCGCTATTGATAGTCGAACCTAAATTTACTGGAATATCATATTCGGTATCGCTCATTTTAACACTAAAGAACACGTCTAAATTTCCATTCCCTTGATGCCCATCTGAGGCAAAAAAGAGGATACCATTTGACGTAACATAAGGAAACTGTTCGCGATGGGCGGTATTAATGGTAGGACCAAGATTTCTAGGCAACCCAAAGATGCCTTTTTCATCGATATCCACTACATACAAATCCATTGAGCCATACCCCCCTGGCATATCACTTGCAAAGAACATTTGTTTACCATCTTTGGTTAAACACGGATGTTCTACAGAATACTCATCGCTGGACAAAGGTAATTTTGTAGCATATATCCATTTACCCTCTTTAAATTCGGCTTTAAAAATCTTAATAGTTGCCACTTCTTCATTACCCACTTTTACTTGCTTATCGCCACTTCGGTCAAAATACATAATAGTCCCGTCAGGAGTAAAGGTGGCATTACTTTCGTGGTATTTGGTATTAATTATTTCGGGAAAAGGTTCGATATTAATCAATTGACCTTTATCATCTACCGACGCTGAGAACAAGTCAAGATATGGTTTTTCATTCCAACCATAAGACTTACCAATGGCATTGCGAGTGGAGGAAAAAGCGACTTTAGATCCATAAAATGAAATTCCGAAATCACCTTTATTCTTCTCTTTGGACATTATTTCCAAACGGTAACTGGTAATGGCATTGCGGGAAACGCTTTTCATGAACTTTTGGGTATTTTGTTCAGAGCCTAAATAAATACCCATAATAGAATCCCCTTTTTCTAGTTCTCTATTCCCTTTTAAAGCATTAGCATATCGGAAATACACTTCTTTATCGATACTGTCTTTAAATGTAGTAAATAATTTTTTGTAAGCTTGGGTTGCATTGCTCATTTGGAAGTTATAATAATAACAATCTCCCAGATTTTGCAATATCGTTTTGGATGGCGGAAGCTGTTCGTAGACAGCAGCGGCTTTTACGTAGGATTTTCTTTGAAACAAAGCATCGCCATCCTTAACACTGGCTTTTTTTTGGGCAAAAAGAGCGGTAATACTGCAAAAAACAAAAACTATATGGTAAATTTTTCTCATTGTTTTCACTATTAAAAGAATCGTGGTGATTTGTCATATCCTTTTCCTGAACCATCTTTGTCTTTGTTACCCCCTAGATCGAACAAGACAAAGACTTCGTGCGAACCCGAGTTAAATTTTCTCAAGTTGGTTAACGTATAATCATAAGAATATCCAATTCTAAGCGTAGGAGTTACATAGAAACTAGCTAATCCACTTACAGAATCACCAAGTCTATATCCGACACCGGCTTCAAATTTATTATTAATCAACACATTTGTGGTTAGGTCTAATGACACAGGTGCCCCTTGTACTCCCTTGGCCATAAAGGCGGGTTTGACTTTTAGATTATCATTATCATTGAATGTAAATACATAACCTCCTGTTAAGAAGTAATGGATAGCCTCTACCCCTGTTGTGGTGATACCATCTTGGTTTTCTAAATGCTTGGACGTTAGTAAATTTGGCGCTGAAAAACCGACATAATAATTAGGCCCGAATAAATAGGTTCCTGCTCCTACATTAGGAAATGTTTTGCTGATGTTATTTTTGAAGGCAGGATCTAAGGTTGGAGAGGTATATTCGAAACCGTTAAAATCTGTACTAAAAAGTGTAACTCCTCCCTTTAAACCCAAGGATAACTTTGTTTCATCACCGACGTTAAGCACATAGGCAAAATCGGCAAAAATATTGCTTTCATTGACTACGTCTCCGATTTCATCATGCACTACCGAAATACCCATTTCTACTTTTTTGGAAAAAGGTTTGTGTGCAAAGAATGACTGCGTTGTAGGTGCTCCTTTTATCCCTACCCATTGGGCACGGTATAATCCTCCAAGATTAATGACACCAGGATTGTCTGTGGCATATGCTGGATTTATTACACTCATATTGTACATATAATGCGTAAATTCAGGGTCCTGTTGTGCTTGCATCATGGTTGAGCAAAATACAACAAAAAGTAGGGTAAGGTATTGTATCGTTTTATGTTTCATAGTGGTACTCATTGCTCAATTATCTGCTTAAATAAACTCGGTCTTGAAGTGGTGCTCTTGTGCCATCATTAAAATTGATGATAAAGAAATACACTCCGGTTGGTAATATACTATCGCCTAATTTCACTCCTCCTTCAGAAGAAGTACCGTCCCAGTCGGGCGTATTGCTATTTCCTTCGTACACTTTATTTCCATAACGGTTATAGATTTCTAAGCTAAACTGCGGATACAACTCAGGTAGATTATTAATGACAAAAGTATCGTTGATTCCGTCATTATTTGGTGAGAAACCATCTGGTATTTTAATGCCCGTACAAGCTGTTAAATCAGCTGTAACTTGTAGTCGGATGCTACTTTCACAACCACTAGGCGCTACTGCAGCGGCATAATAAATAGTACCGTTAACTAATAAATCGGTTGCTGCGTAGGCGGTACCGCCTGTTGGAGCATTATACCAAATTACGGTTTGTCCTCCCACTATATTCAGGGATAAATTTGCCACCGTTGGATTGTTATCATCACAGAAAATATTACCGTCTGTTATTAAGGTAGGCGGCGCTAAAGTCGTTACTTCGAAGGTCGCATCTAAACTTGTACTAAGTGCTCCTCCACAGCCAGAAGTGGTTGAAGTAATAGAAGTAATACTGATTGATGATGTACCTCCTGCAGTTAAACTTGCCGCAGGAATCACGAACGTGCCTACTCCGCCGGCAACTGTTATTACAGTTGATATAGCAGTAGCACTATTTGCTCCACTTAGATTATAGAGTATGGTATAGGTACCATCACTTAAGGCTGTCGCTCCAGTTATCGTTGCGTTGCTATCAAAGTTAGGACAAGTTGCTAGAACTGATAGCGTCGCGGCTGTAAAGGATGGTATTGGATATAGGGTAAAATTCACCACAGCATTCTCATTAGCGTTGGTACAACCTCCGGCGCTGGCTATAATTCCGATGATGGTTACCGTTTGATTGCCTGAATTTGCAAATAGAGATGCTGCCAAGGTGAATTGCCCAGCACCGTTTATTATTGGTACAATGGCGGTAGTACCCCCTGTAGGAGCACCTCCAGGAATCGAATAATTGAATTGGTAGTTACCATCCGGAAGACCCGTAGCGTTGGCAATGGTAACAACTACATCATTTCCAAAGCAAACATTGGTCACTGATAAGTTGGCTGCATCAATATCAGCCAAAGGTTTTATCAATAAGGAAGTGGTTACGTTTAATAAGCTAAAACAAGCGTTTGTATTATTGGTAATTTTAGTAAATGAAATAATCGTTATACCGGCATTTGGAATTAGATTACTTTGAATCGTAAAACTGCCAATACCTCCCGCTATTGTCACTATAGCTTGTTGGGCTGCAAGTATATTACTTCCTCCTAAATCATAGTCTAGCGTATAAGTACCATCAACCATACCATTGAAGTTCACGATGCCGTTATTTCCAATACAAATGGAAGGAGCAGTAAGATTTAAACTAGTTAATGTTGCACTTGGTAAAACGGTAAATTGCACCAGCTCTGCATCAGTGCCACACGCATTAGTAACTGTGTAGGTGTAAGAATAAGTGCCTGCGGCAAAATTAAGGATATTGAAAGGCGAAGTAATTACTTGGGATGCACTATCGGTCCAAACGCCACCGGTTTCTTCTCCGATTAACAAAGTCGCTAAATCTAGGATTACAGTAGAAGTACATATCGAAGTAAGCCCTGTAAAAGTACCTGCATTTGGAGTTGTTTGTAAGGTAAAAGTAGTTGTTGCATCTTCATTGTTATTGCTACAACCTGTCGTTGAGAGTATACTATTAATCGTAATGGAATAGGAACCTGTAGCACCAAAAATAGTTGATGGAATGGTAAAGGATCCTGTACCTCCTGCAATTGTAACATTACCTGAATTCCCAGTGGTAGTTGTACCCGTAGGAATTGTATAATTAAATTGATAATCCCCATCTGGAAGGTTTACCGCATTGGTAATCGTTACTGTAGCCGGAAAACCTAAACATACATTGGCTACTGAAATATTGGAATTATCTAATTGCACCACTGGATTAACTACTATTGTGGCACTAACAGAAGTTAACGCAACTTGGCAATTTGACGTAGTATTTTGAATATTGGTAAAGGTAATAATGGTACTGCCTGCATTTGGAACAGTGGCCGTAGGTATAGTGAAACTTGCGACACCACTAGTTACTGTTACGGTTACTGTTTGACCGGCAGCACTATTACTTCCGCTTAAATCATACGTTAAAGCATAGGTACCGTCTACCAAACCTGCTAGGGAAACTACTACATCTGAGCCGATACAGACTGGAGCTGCACTGACATTCGTTGCATCAAAAGTTGGATTTGGCAAGACTTCAAATTGTACTGTTTGGGAAACGATCCCACAACTATTGGTTAAAGTATAGGTATAACTATAGGTTCCTCCTACGAAACTACTGATGTTGATAGGTGAGGTAACGGTTTGAGCAGCGCTATCGGTCCACACCCCACCGGTATCTTGACCCGTTAATAAGGCATTTAAGTCAACCGTTCCCACAGAAGGACAAACTGGACTCATGGTTACCACTGTGCCGGGATTCAGCGTCGTTATGACATTGAAAGTGGTGGTTGCATCCTCGTTTAAGTTGCTGCATCCTACTGCCGTAATAATTGAGTTTATCGTAATCGAATAATTTCCTGTGGACGCAAAAACTGCTGATGGTATTGTAAAGGAACCTAAACCAGCTGTAATTGTTACCGTACCAGAATTCCCTGTTGTGGTTGTTCCTGAAGGTATTGTATAATTAAATTGATAATCACCATCAGGAAGATTGACAGCATTGCTTATGGTAACCGTCGCATCAGTACCTAAACAGACATTTGATACTGTAATATTAGCATTATCTAATTGCACAGCCGGTAAGATTGTAATAGGTGCACTCACCGTTGTTAATGCCACCTGACAAGTGGTTACCGTATTTTGCATATTGGTAATGGAAATGGTTGTAGTACCGCTATTTGGCACAATTGCAGCCGGTATTGTAAAACTACCCGTTGCACCACTTACGGTAACTGATGTTGATTGCGTTACAGCCGTATTACTTCCAGTTAAATCATAAGTTATAGCATAGGTACCATCCATTATCCCTGCGAGCGTTATAGTAACATCTGAACCGATACACACCGAAGAAGCACTTACATTGGCAGATGCAATTATTGGATTAGGCAATACTTCAAACTGTACCGACTGCGTTGCTGTTCCACAGAAATTAGTAACCGTGTAAGTATAACTGTATATGCCACCTAAGAAAGCACTAATATTTATTGGTGAAGTGACCACTTGCGCTGCAGTATCTGTCCATACTCCACCGGCATCTTGACCAATCAATAATGTATTCAAGTCAACTGTACCCACTGCAGGACAAACTGGGCTCATCGTAACGACAGTACCAGCATTTGGCAATGGATTTACGATAACTGTAACTACCGTTGTGCCATCCAAACAAGGAGAAGTACCTATCACTGTATAGGAGAAGTGGTATGTACCCACTCCGATTAGCGATGGATTAAATATATTGCCTGCTAATGCGCCCGTAGCATCATCATCACTCCAAGATCCGACATCTTGGGTTCCATTTAATCCTGTAAACAAGTCAAAAGAAGTAACATCGATACAGGTATTAATAGTTTGCCCTGCACCTCCTGTATTTGGAGCTTGTACTATAGTAACATCAACTTGAGCGCTATCGGGTGTACATAAGGCGGAACCTACGGTATAGGTATAAACTTGTGCCGTATCTATAGCTGGGTTAAATACCCCAGTACCACTGGCTAAGGCAGGAAACCAGGTCCCACCCGATTGAGGAGTTCCCGTAAGGGATAAATACAAATCAGTAGGTGAATCATTAGAACAAAACACTTTTATTCCGTTATCTCCAGCATCGGGTACTGGATTTATTGTTACAGTTACCGTCGCAACATCATTGTCACAAGGATTAGTTCCTGATAAGGTATAGGTATAAATTCCGGCTGGATCAGTAGCAGGATTTATAATACTTGTAACCACTGTATTGGATGGATTGGTCCAAGTCCCTCCTAGCTGCGCATTTGGTCCTAATAAGTCAAACATATCTTTAGCTGAGCTATTCACACAAAGTGTTACAGCGGTGCTTGCACCAGCTTCAGGTCCTTGCGTTATACCCACTATTACAGTAGCAGTATCGGCTGCACACGGTGCTATACCGGCAACCGTATAGGTATAGGTCGCAGCAGCATCTATAGCAGGATTAATAACACCTGTACCACTGGCCAGCGCTGGTGACCAAGTTCCTCCTGTTTGCGCATTTGGACCCAGTAACGTAAATAAATTTATAGGATCTTGATTAGAACAAAGTGTGATTCCGGTATCATTACCCGCATTTGGTACTGGAGACACAGCTACTTGTATTGAAGCTGTAGATGGTGTACAAGGTGCTACACCCGTAACCGTATATACGTAAGTGTTTGACAAATCAATAGCAGGATTAAACAGTCCGCTACCACTAGCTAAAGCCGGCGACCAAGTTCCTCCTGTTTGCGCATTTGGTCCTAATAAAGCAAATAAATCAAAAGGAGCACTTGAAAAACATACCGCTACAGGACTTGTTGGTGTATCTCCTGCATTAGGTTGGATGTTAACCGTTAAGTTAATAATTTGATTCAAAATTTTAGTACATCCTGGAGCACCTGCAGTAGTAACACTAACTAACGTTATTGTTGTATTTGAAGTATAGGTAGCCGTTAGGGTAGCTGTACCAGAAGCATTTAATAAAATAGTTTGGTTGGCCCCGCTATTCACAGTGTAGGCTACCGTTGCATTGGGTGTTCCTGTAAAAGTCAAAACAGCACTGGTATTAGAACAAACTGGTGTAGATGCAAATGAAGCGGTAGCGGTTGGATCAATTATGGTCAACGTGACGGATTGGTTCAACAATTTAATACAACTAAGCGGAATAGACGTTGCAACACTCACTAAAGTAACGGTAGTGTTCAAGGCATACGTTCCTACTAAAGTTGCGGTTCCTGATGCGTTTAACACTATAGTTTGGTTGGCCCCACTGTTTATCGTATAGGTTACCGTTGCATTGGCGGTACCCGTGAAGGTTAAGGTTGAACTTGTGTTTGCACAAATGGTTGTAGGTGCAAAAGCCACTGTAGCCGTTGGATCAATTACCGTTAAGGTAACCGTTTGCGTTAATGCTTTGGTACAACTAGG
>CANFZC010000063.1 GCA_947451475.1 Flavobacteriaceae bacterium
AAAGCAAGGTACTAGTATGGTGCTGGAGCATAAAGAAGGAAACTCAAAAAAACTATTTATAGAGAGCTATGGCTGTGCGATGAATTTTTCGGACAGTGAGATTGTAGCTTCCATTTTGACGGAGCAGGGATATAATACGACACAGAATTTGGAAGAAGCCGATTTGGTTTTGGTGAATACCTGTTCGATTCGTGACAAGGCCGAGCAAACCGTTAGAAAGCGATTGGAAAAATATAATGCCGTGAAGCGCAGTATAAATCCGGGGATGAAAGTGGGTGTTTTGGGTTGTATGGCCGAGCGATTGAAAACGCAATTTTTGGAAGAAGAGAAGATTGTGGATATGGTGGTGGGGCCGGATGCCTATAAAGACTTGCCGAATTTATTGAAAGAAGTAGAAGAAGGACGCGATGCTATTAACGTTATCTTATCTAAGGAAGAGACTTATGGTGATATTGCACCTGTACGTTTGAACAGTAATGGGGTGAATGCCTTTGTTTCTATAACACGAGGATGTGACAATATGTGTACGTTTTGTGTGGTTCCTTTTACTCGTGGAAGAGAGCGCAGTAGAGAACCCCAAAGTATCTTGGAAGAGATTCAGGATTTATGGAGTCGTGGCTTTAAAGAAGTATGCTTATTGGGTCAAAACGTAGACAGTTACTTGTGGTATGGCGGAGGATTGAAGAAAGATTTTGACAAGGCAACGGAGATGCAAAAAGCTACGGCTACGGATTTTGCTCAATTATTAGAGCAATGTGCGGTAGCGTTTCCTAAGATGCGTTTTCGCTTTTCGACTTCGAATCCGCAGGACATGCATGAGGAAGTACTGCATGTGATTGCTAAGTATGATAACGTATGTAATTACATCCATTTACCAGTGCAAAGCGGCAGTACCCGTATCTTAAAAGAGATGAATCGTCAGCATACCCGTGAGGAGTATATGGCGTTGATAGATAAAATTAAGCGCATTATTCCGGACTGTTCGATTTCTCAGGACATGATAACAGGATTCCCAACGGAAACTGAGGAAGATCATCAAGATACTTTGAGTTTGATGGAGTATGTAGAATATGACTTTGGGTATATGTTTGCTTACTCCGAGCGCCCAGGCACTTTGGCCGCAAGAAAAATGGCAGATGACATACCAGAGGAAGTTAAGAAAAGACGTTTACAAGAAGTTGTCGATTTACAACAAATATTGAGTGAGAAGCGAACTAGACGCTTTTTGGGACAAACGGTTGAGATACTAATAGAAAAAGAGTCTAAGAAATCTAATCAACACTGGAGTGGCCGTAACTCAGAGAATGTGGTAGCGGTATTTCCGAAAGGGGATTACAAAGTGGGTGACTTCGTCTTAGTAAAAGTGAGTGATTGTACTACAGCAACTCTGATAGGAGAAGCGGTTGGCTATTCAACAATGCAGTAAAGGTTTCAGGTTTCAGGTTTCAGGTTTCAGGTTTCAAGTTTCAGGTTTCAGGTTAATAAATTTAGATTATGGCTACTATTAAAAGATTTGAGGATATGGAAATTTGGCAGGAGGCTAGAAGATTGGCAAAAGTCATTCATGACCTTACTGTTAACACTAACTTGAAAAGTGACCTTAAGCTAAGAGACCAAATTAAAGCATCTTCAGGTTCTGTGATGGATAATATCGCTGAAGGTTTTGAACGAGATGGAAATGTTGAATTTAGACAATTTCTATCCATCGCAAAAGGCTCTGCTGGAGAAACAAGATCACAATTATATAGGATTTTTGACTGCGGATATATAAATCAAGAAACATTAACTGTTTTAAAAAATGATTATGAAATGTTGAGTGGAAAGATAAAAAATTTCATTTCATACCTTAATAAAAAAGATTTTAAAGGAATTAAATTTCAATAAACTTGAAACTTGAAACCTGAAACTTGAAACTAAAAAAATGGAATCAGTTCAAAACATAAAACAGCGCTTTGAGATAATAGGAAATGATCCTAAACTTAATCGTGCGATAGAGAAAGCCATACAGGTAGCTCCTACGGATATTTCGGTATTGGTGGTGGGTGAAAGTGGGGTTGGAAAAGAGAGTATTCCGAGAATCATTCATTCCTTATCCCACCGTAAGCATGGTAAGTACATTGCGGTAAACTGTGGTGCTATCCCGGAGGGCACTATAGACAGTGAATTGTTTGGTCATGAGAAGGGTGCTTTTACCGGTGCTAATAATGCTCGAGAGGGTTACTTTGAAGTGGCGGATGGCGGTACTATCTTTTTGGATGAAGTGGGCGAATTGCCTTTGACCACTCAAGTACGTTTATTGCGTGTTTTAGAGAACGGTGAATTTATTAAGGTGGGTTCGTCGCAGGTACAGAAAACGAATGTTCGTATCGTTGCGGCTACTAATGTTAATATGTTTGATGCCATTGAAAAGGGCAAGTTTCGGGAGGATTTGTATTATCGTTTGAGTACGGTTGACATTCCGCTACCCCCTTTGCGTGATCGCAAAGAAGACATTCATTTATTGTTTCGAAAATTTGCGGCTGACTTTTCCCATAAATATAAAATGCCCCCTATTAAGTTGCGAGAGGATGCGATAGTATTTTTGCAGAAATACCGTTGGAGTGGCAACATTCGGCAATTGCGCAATGTAGCGGAGCAGATTTCAGTTTTAGAGACCAATAGAGACATCTCCTTGGCCACCCTACAATCTTATTTACCGGTAGAAGGCAGCACGTTACCATCAGTTATAGGAGGTAAGAAATCAGACAGTGATTTTGCTACGGAGCGTGACATCTTATACAAGGTGCTTTTTGACATGAAGAGTGACTTGAATGATTTAAAGAAGCTGACATTGGAATTGATGAAGAATGGCGCTAAGGTGCAGGACATTAATCCGGGCTTGATTCAAAAAGTCTATGGCTCGAAGGAAGTTGACAGTGAGATATCGTTTGAAGAAGAACCAAGAAGGAACATCTTGCCTTCGACTAATACGGTGGAGCATACCCGTTTTGACGAAGCGGATGAAGACGATGAAAATTATTTGGTAGCTGAAACCGTTGAAGAAGAGGAAGTGCTGAAGTTGGAGCAAAAAGAGATCGAGTTGATTAAGAAATCTTTGGAGCGTCATAAAGGCAAGCGTAAAGCTGCTGCAGACGAATTAGGCATTTCAGAACGTACCCTTTATCGAAAAATAAAGCAGTTTGACTTATAAATTTGAACCTTATTTAAAAACGGAGTAGTTTTAGGCTACCCAATTTACTTATGTTATGAAATATTCGATTTTACTGCTAGTGGCGGTTTTAGGTTTGGTTTCTTGTAGCCAAGATGATACTAGTACTCCAAAAACCGGTTCAGGTGATTTACAAAAAGTAGTTTTTTACCACAACAGTCCCAACGAAAGACATTGGGTTATTGAGAACAATTTATTGACTAAGATTGTATTGGCCGATGAAAGTTTGGCGGAAGAATTTATTTATGACAATCAGCATCGTGTTATTGCGGACAAAAAATATACTAATGGGACTTTATCAAGTACGGATGTAATCACCTATAATCCTGATAACACCATTAGAAGCATTAATGATTTGCCTTATTTTTTTGATGCTGAAACACTAACCTATACCTATACCTATGGCAGTGATTTTACCATTAACTGTCAGGTAAATTCAGATAAATTAGTCTTACTGTACACCCGTGAGGGATCTAATGCTGGGCAGTACCAAATGACTTATGCGAATGGAAACCTTACTTCCTATGTACAAGAAAACAATGGTGCTCCACTGGCAGTTAAGAATTTCCATTTTGATGCTGGTTTTGGAACCAATCCGGCTTATGCGGCGGTATTGGCGGTAGCAAGAGTAAAATCGTTGACCGATCCTAGTTTTTTTATCGATGGGCAAGCTTCTACGAACCTAGCTAATGGATTTGACAAAGGGACTACAGAGCCTTATTACTACAACTACGGAACCGTTCCTGACATTGAAGGGAAGTTATTTCAAATTGGTATAGAAGTACTGGACGGCAACAACAACAATGTTGGTTTTTATTCCTTTGCTGATTATTACTACCAATAATCTTCTTCTTCAATTCAAAATAAAGAATTACTTTAGCCCTTTAATTAGAAGCATGAAGTTTATTAAAATCCTTATCCTTTGCTGTGTTGTATTGAGTATCAACGGCTGTTCTGTATATAATTTTACAGGGGCTAAGCCTATAGACGCTAAGACCTTTCAAGTAAATTATTTTCAAAATAATGCCGAGTTGATTGAGCCAGGATTGGATCGTAATTTCACGCTTAAACTTCAAGAGATCATACAGAATCAAACCAATTTGAACTTAACGGGTTCGAATGGTGACTTATTATATGAAGGAGAAATCACGGAATACCGCATTACTCCGATGACGGCTACGGCGGATCAAAAAGCGGCGCAAAACCGTTTGACGGTAGCCGTGAATGTGCGTTTTAGCAATAAGAATAAAGAAACCGATAATTTTGAGAAGCGCTTTTCTTTTTATTATGATTATGATGGTTCTACCCAATTGATAGGTTCGAAATTGACAGAAGCTTTGGATGTCATTTTTGAGCGTATTACACAAGACATTTTTAACGAGTCTTTGGCGAAATGGTAGAGAATAGACGTTATTAAACCTTTGCATTTTGAATTTAACTGATTACACTTATTTACTCAACAAACCTGATGCGGTCAATGACAAGTATGCAGACACCTTAGACAATGTATTGTTAGCGTTTCCCTATTTTCAGAGTGCTCGCGTTATGAAGTTGAAGCATTTGTATAATCAGGATAGTTTTCATTATAATTATGCTTTGAAAGTATCGGCTGCTTACACAACAGACCGCAGTATTTTGTTTGACTTTATTACGTCTGACAGTTTTATTTCGGTACAAAAAGGGTTGTATGAAAAGAAATTGGAGGAGTTGATGAATATGAATGTGGTCGGTAGCGAGCATGTAATCGTGGCGGAGACGCCTACTTCTGCAGCCTTATTGGAGCAATCTATTTTGACTTCCATTAAAGAAGCTACGCCAGCTGCCGCGCAACAAGTTGCTGAAAATTTGGCGTTAGGGAAGCCCTTGGAATTTTCAAAAAACGAACGACATTCGTTTCAGGAGTGGTTACAATTATCTCGTTTGCAACCTATTATTCGCGAAGAAAAAGTAGTTGTTGCCTCGTTAGAAAAGAAGAAAAAAATCGATTTGATCGATAAATTTATCGAGAACAATCCGAAAATACCTCCTATTGCAAAAGACGGTAGTGGGCCCGTCATCCCACAACAGGCGGAGGATTCCTCCTATTTGATGACGGAGACTTTGGCCCGAGTTTATTTAGAGCAAAAGAAATATTCAAAAGCAATTCAGGCCTATGAAATATTAATTTTGAAATATCCAGAAAAAAGTAGTTTCTTTGCAGACCGAATTTCGGATATTAAAATTTTACAACAAAATAATTAATACATAATGAGCACATTTTCAATTTTTTTAGTACTGATAACAATAGTTTGTTTTCTATTGATCATCGTAATCATGGTTCAAAATCCTAAAGGTGGCGGTTTATCATCTTCATTGGGCGGTTCAACGCAAATGGGAGGTGTTCAGAAAACGACGGACTTTTTGGATAAAAGTACGTGGACTTTGGCTACTATTTTAATCGTTTTGATTTTATTATCAAGTTTGAGTTTCTCAGGAAGCTTGAGTGATGCTAATTCAAAAATCATCAATGAAAAAGATATGGCGGCACCAAAATCGGTTACTCCTGCACCTGTTACACCAGGAAAACAAGCGGAGAGCACTAAAAAATAATTTTAGGTATATATAATTCAATGCCAGCACTGACATGCTGGCATTTTTTTTAGGATAAATTGTCAGTTAGGTGTAGTTGGCACAATTTCTGAAAACAGTATTAGCACTAATAACATAAAAAATAATTTAATTATGGCATTACAAATTAAACCACTTTCAGACCGAGTAATCGTTGAGCCTGCTGCTGCAGAAACACAGACAGCATCTGGAATTATCATACCGGATACTGCAAAGGAAAAACCACAAAAAGGAACAGTCGTTGCGGTTGGGAACGGAAAAAAGGATGAGCCTATGACGGTAAAAGTAGGCGACACCGTTCTATACGGGAAGTATGCGGGCACTGACTTAAAGTTTGATGGCAAGGATTATTTAATCATGCGTGAGGATGACATCCTTGCAGTAATTTAACTAGTATTAAGATTTGAATAGTACGTATTAAGATTAAAAAACAAACAAACAAATTATGGCAAAAGATATTAAATTCGACATTGAAGCGCGCGACGGATTAAAACGTGGTGTTGATGCCTTAGCGAATGCAGTTAAAGTAACATTGGGACCTAAAGGTCGTAATGTAATTATTGGGAAGTCCTTTGGAGGTCCGAATGTAACTAAAGACGGGGTTACCGTAGCGAAAGAGATCGAGTTGAAAGACCCCTTGGAAAACATGGGAGCACAAATGGTTAAAGAAGTAGCTTCTAAAACCAATGATTTGGCTGGAGATGGTACCACTACTGCTACCGTATTGGCACAAGCCATTGTTAAAGAAGGATTGAAAAACGTTGCTGCGGGCGCTAATCCGATGGATTTGAAACGCGGTATTGACAAGGCCGTTGAGGCTATAGTGGCTGACTTGGGCAAACAAGCGCAAGTGGTAGGCAGTGATTCAGAGAAAATCAAGCAAATTGCCTCTATTTCGGCTAATAACGATGAAGTTATAGGAGAATTGATTGCTACTGCCTTTGCTAAAGTAGGTAAAGAAGGTGTGATCACGGTTGAGGAAGCTAAAGGGACAGACACTTATGTGGATGTTGTAGAAGGCATGCAATTTGACCGAGGGTATTTATCCCCTTACTTTGTTACGAATCCGGAGAAAATGGAGGTTGAATTAGAGCGTCCTTATATCTTATTATACGACAAAAAAGTATCTTCATTGAAAGAATTGTTGCCGATATTAGAACCGGTAGCACAGTCGGGCAAACCCCTATTGATTATTGCGGAGGATGTAGATGGCGAAGCTTTATCTACCTTAGTTGTTAATAAATTACGTGGTGCGTTGAAGATTGCTGCTGTAAAAGCACCGGGATTTGGTGACCGAAGAAAAGCGATGTTGGAAGACATTGCTATCTTGACTGGTGGTACCGTGATTGCGGAAGAAAGTGGTTATACTTTAGAGAACACTACATTGGAAATGTTGGGTACGGCAGAGAAAGTAACCATAGACAAAGACAATACGACTTTGGTTAACGGAGCGGGACATGCGGACATGATTAAAAACCGTGTGAACCAAATTAAAGCACAGATGGAGACTACGACTTCAGACTATGATAAAGAAAAGTTGCAAGAGCGCTTGGCTAAATTGGCTGGCGGTGTAGCTGTACTTTATGTGGGTGCTGCTTCTGAGGTAGAAATGAAAGAGAAAAAAGACCGTGTTGACGATGCTTTGCATGCTACCCGCGCGGCGGTTGAAGAAGGTATTGTTGCCGGTGGAGGAGTTGCTTTATTGCGTGCTAAGGCCGTATTGACGGAACTTAAATCGGACAATGCAGATGAAGCTACTGGAATACAGATTGTTTCTCGCGCAGTGGAATCTCCGTTGAGAACTATTGTAGAGAATGCAGGATTAGAAGGTTCTGTAGTGGTGGCAAAAGTATCCGAAGGAAAAGCTAATTTTGGTTACAATGCTAAGACTGACGAATATGTAGACATGTTGAAAGCAGGAATTATTGATCCTAAAAAAGTAACCCGTGTTGCTTTGGAAAATGCTGCTTCAGTGGCTGGAATGATTTTGACTACCGAATGTGCATTGGTTGAAATTAAAGAAGAGAATGCTGGTGGTGGAATGCCGATGGGCGGTGGAATGCCGGGCATGATGTAATAGAAAGCCAAACAATTATTTATATAAAAAAGCCTCACTTAGTGAGGCTTTTTTTATTCTTGTGAAGGTGTTGATTTCTTGAACATTTTTAGGAGCACTGGGAAAGTAGAAATTAGGATAATACCGATGACTATCTTTTCAATGTGATGTTTTAAATCAATTTGGAATTTATCTAAAAACATACCGTATAGGTAATGTCCTGAAAAAATGAGTGCAAAGGACCAGAGGAACGAACTCACTATGTTATAGAACATGAATTTCTTTTTGTCCATGGTTACGATTCCGGCAACTATAGGCGCAAACGTTCTCACTATGGGCAGGAAGCGTGCAAAAATGATGGCTTTTCCACCGAATCTTTCGAAGAAGTCTTTGGACTGGATTAGGTATTTTTTTTTGAACCAGAAGCTGTCTTCTTTTTTGTATAGATAATAGCCACTTTTGGATCCAAACCAGTAGCCAACCATATTTCCTAATATCCCTGCCATACTAACCAGTGTTGCTAATATAGTCACAATGACAAGAGGTGGTATTCCTTTAACATCAATAATTTGCTCAACTAATCCAGGATGATAAATTTTAACTTTACGAATCTCTTCAAAATATCCATTAGCATAAATTCCCGATAAGAAAAGCAAACTATCACCTGGTAAAAAGAAACCTGCAAAAAGACCTGTTTCTGCAAACACAATAAATAATACAATCCATAGCCCAATATTCACACCACCTACTGTCATGGTTATGTAAAATTCGGGGTTTACCAATTGCATCCAATCAAAATTGCTCATGGATTATAGAATTAAAAAAGGTAAATATTGGGCGTGAAAATAATCATATTTTTTGGGTATCGTTCCATTTAGGAAGAATTTAAGACAATCTTATCCTTTGTTTAAAACTCTAATTGATAAACATCATCTAAATCTGTATTACTGCTGAAATTCACGTTTAAGTCGGTTACAAAACCGGAATTCAATCCGTACACCCAACCGTGTAGTGTTACTTCTTGTCCGCTTTTCCATGCCGATTGCACGATAGAGGTTTTGGCTAGGTCGTATACTTGTTCGATTACATTGACTTCCACGAACCGATTGAAGCGATCGTTTTCATTTTCGATGGCATTTAGTTCGGCATGATGAAGACGGTAAACATCTTTGATATGGCGAATCCAGTTATCGATAATTCCTATGGAGTTGTTTCCCATGGCTGCTTTAATACCTCCGCATCCATAATGACCACATACAATAACATGTTTTATTTTTAACGCATTAACAGCATAATCTAGGACGCTCAGCATGTTCATATCGGAATGGATGACCATATTGGCGATATTTCTATGAACGAATACTTCACCTGGTTTAGCTCCGATGATTTCATTGGCGGGTACACGGCTGTCAGAGCAACCAATCCACAATAAGGGTGGGTTTTGACCTTGTGATAAATCTTTGAAATAATTGGGGTCGATTTGCAATTGATTGACTACCCATTGCTTGTTATTATCGAGTATCTTTTTATAAAAATCGCTCATGCTTGTATATTGAAGTCGTTATTGTTTGGTAAAGATAAAATTATTAGCTCAAAGATAAACAAATAAAAAACCTCCTCTTGACGAGGAGGTCTTTATTACTTTCGATCGTACTGGCAACAGCCGGGCAAATTATCATATACGGTGGTTTCTGCTTTTATATCGGCGGTATCGTGGCCTGCTTTAGCCACTGCTTTTTTCACATCCTCTACGGAACATTTTTCTTCATTGATGATTACATGAAGTATTCGATCTTCTGAACTCCACACAGCGCTTTTTACGCCTGGAACGGAAAAGGCGGCATTTTGAATTCGTTTTTGGCATTGTTCACAATTGCCATTCACTTCGAATTCGTATTTGGCATTTTTATTCTTTTTCTCTTGTGCTTGTGTTGAAAGTGATACGAAAAGCACCATCAATCCTAAAATTACATTTTTCATTGTTTCTTTATTTTAAGTTACTTTATTTTATTTTAAATCGGAGTCCGGCATAATACATTTGGCCGAAGACCGGCGCATATACTATGGAGGAGTCGAAATTGGGTCCGAAAGGATCGTTAGCTCCCAAAATCGCTTTGTCTTGGCGGTAATTACCAATATTCTCCCCTCCTAGATACATTTCGAAAGTACTGGAAAATGTTCGCGTAATTTGAAAATTCATCAGGGCAAATGCGGGAGAAAACTCGGGCAGTCGATCGGACACTGGATTACTTGCAGTATTGGGTAACTGTTGTTTTCCTAGCCAATTGTAGGTATAGTCAAATTTCCATTGTTTCCCTTTTTCTGCGATATGCGTTTCGTATTCCAGGTTTCCGAAAAAGCGGTGTTTGGCCTGCAGGGGTCTTTGGTAGCTTCCTGAAAGATAATCGGTCGAGATATCGTAGTATTTATAGGCCGTTCTCAGATTGAGGTGTTTGATGATTTCTAGGTTGAAGTCAACTTGAAGGCTGTTGGCATAAGATTTCCCTCTTAGATTGTAGAACAATACTTGTTGCGGGCTATTCATTACATCCACTACAGCTTGGTTTTGGAAATCGGTTCGATAGAAATCCAATGTGACATCAGCGCTTTTCCCTAGAAGCATAAAATTTTGGGAAAAGCTTAGCCCATAATTCCACGCAATTTCGGGGTTAAGTCCGTATATTTTTCCGTTGGAATCCAAGACAGAAAACGTTCGAGAGGAAGCCAGGAGGTTTTGATTTTCGGCATAGATGTTGGCGGCGCGTTTGCCTCTACCGGCGGATATTCTGAACACTGCTTTTTCCCATGGATTGTATTTTAGGTGCACTCGGGGTGTGAAGAAAGCCCCTAGCCTATTGTGATAATCCACTCTTCCCCCTAGAATAAAACTGAATTTATCTGAATCATCGTAGGTATATTCAAAGAACGTCCCAACGGAGTTGTCAATTCTGCTTACATCTTCAAGCTTCACAAACTCGGCATATTTATCATAGCTGAAATTTATTCCGGTCGCAAATTTATGTTTAGTATTGTTGATGATGGAATTGAAAATCAGGTTTGAATAATAGCTTTGTTGTTTTATATCGTACTGATTTAACCCAAAATACGATTGTTGGTTATGGTTACTGAAGGCATTTTGGAAGCCGATGCTTTGAAATGGCATGTCTTTGAAAACGTAGCCCACTTTTGAAGAGAAATCAAGGCGTTCGGTATTGATTTCGCTGCCCCAATAATTGGTTGTCAACTTATCTCTTTTGGGGTCGAAATTGAGTTGGCCGCTTTGCTTATCATCCTTCATGTAGCGGAGGTTTAAGAAAGAGACCCAGCCCGTTTTGGGATTGGAATATTGCCAACGGTTGGTTACATTGATTTGTTTGCCAAGAGGGTTGTCTAGAAACCCATCGTTGTTCATGTCATTTTTTGTTACGCGCGCATTCCCATGGAGGAACAAGCTGGTGGACCAATAATCAGAAACTTTTTTATTGAAATGCGTATTCAATTCGAAACGAGAATCGGACGAGCCGTAGGCATTTAGAAAAAACGGGATATCCTTTAAAGGTTTGATTAGTTCGGTATTGATTTGGCCCGAGATGCTTTCGTAACCATTGACCACACTCCCAGCCCCTTTGGTGATTTGAATGCTCTCTACCCAAGTACCGGGCGTAAAAGAGAGTCCGTAGGCTTGTGAGGCCCCTCTAACCGATGGTATATTCTCCTCGGTAATCATGATGTAGGGACTTGTTAAGCCTAACATTTTGATTTGCTTGGTACCGGTTAAGGCATCAGAAAAATTGACATCTATGGAGGGATTGGTTTCGAAACTTTCGGCTAGGTTACAGCAGGCCGCTTTTAGGAGTTCGCGGCTCGCTACTACGGTGGTATTTGCGGTACCAGAAAGGGATTTTTTTAGTCCTTTGCGTTTGGCTTCCACGGTTACGGTTTTCAAGGTATCACTTTTTACAGCTTCCTGAGAAAAGGTAACGATAGAAAATAACAACGCAAGGAGCAGTTGTACATTTTTCATTTTTTATGATTTAACGTTAATTCGATTTCAAATGATTCCCATTGGCAGCAAGGAGAATCTGAACTGAATTCAGTTAAAATCAGGCGTAAAGGGTATATTGGCTGTACAAGAGGTAAAGAGGAGGCGCATTGGCGTCGCAATAATAGATTGCGTTTTCTCTTGTTTTATAGTGGGCCACCGCTGCATAGCGCGCTGGACTCCAATCGTGGTAGGCAGGCAAAGCATTAGGCTCAAATGAACCGCTTTTCATTACTAGCTGGTCTGATTTAGGTTCGGCTTTGATGATTTTATCTTTGCAGCAGTTGGATTCTTTTTCGATGGCACCGCAACAATTGGATTCTGTATTGGCGGTGGTACTTATTGAAACTGATGCTATGGTATCTCCACAATAATGCACATTAAACGCTAATCCTAGATTGGAGACCAACAGGAAAAAGGTTAGAAGAATACTTATGTGTTTTTTGAACTTCATAGTACAAAGGTAGGGAAAAGAAAATGCTACTGTCTTAATAATATGTTATTTACTCTTTTTTTGATAGTAGAAGGCAGGAATGAAAAGGAGGATGAAAATAGGTTGGATTAGAAATCTTCTGATATAGAACAGGGTCATTTTACTTTCTTCGGCAAAGAAGGTTAAGACAAAAATGAAGCTAATCATTAGGATAGAGCCTAGTATCATGTAGAGCAGGGCTGAGAATTTCACAATTTGCTTGTCTGCAAAAAGGACATACAGCAGTACTAGCGAAATAACTGAATTGAGGTAAAAACGAATACCTAGACTGAAAAACAGTTTTATTATATTGATTCTTGGAAACGCTAGGTGGGCGTATTCGGTTTTAAAATAATTCAAAAAGGGATCATAAAACAATTGGTCTTCGAAGACCCTTATTAAAACTAGCAGTAGTATTAAAAACAGGGACCAGCCTATTTTTTTCTTATTTTTTAGAAGAAGTTGTAGCATAGAAAGAAAATTTATTTACCCAGATAACCCATAATAAAAACACCACCCCGTAAATGATAAGCGGAAATAGGACGCCGTGTAGTATGGGTTCGGCCTTTGGATAGTGATACAAGGCAATTGTTAAAAGAGCAATTCTGGTAATATTTAGGAAATGAACTAGAACACTACCTGCAGCGGCGAAGAGGATTGTGTTTAAAACTTTACCTGAGAAAGCGATTAGGAAGGCGATGAACAGGATGATGACGCTAAGGGCATTACACCCTTCAATGATGCGGATGACGTATTTGTGTTGGTACAGGACTTTGATGCTTGGTTCAGTGGGGTTGTTTTCAACGTAGGCATTGGCATCGAACCATTTTAGAACGGTTTCGGATTGTTTGGCTACCAAATGTGTAAAGGAATCCACTTCTGATTTAGCTTCATTAAACTGATTTAGGTAGGACTGATAGCCGATCGTCAGCACTAAATAACACAGCAAAAATTTTCCAAGAAAAAGCAGAAATGATTTGTATTGCAGCAGCAGATTTTTCAAAATGGAATTTTTAACAAATTTATATAAAATAAAAAAAGTTCAGTCGTTACTTTTGCATAAAAAAATTAGCACATGAATTTTGAATCATTACAACCACAGGTTATCGCTATACTTAGTACCGATCAAGGCGATCGAAATGAAAAACTGAAAAACCTTTGTCAATTCCTTTCAGATCGTGTGCCCTATTACAATTGGGTAGGCTTTTATTTTGCCAACCACGAAGATAGAACGTTGCATTTAGGACCGTATGTAGGGGCTGAGACGGACCATACGGTGATTCCGTTTGGGAAAGGGATTTGTGGGCAAGTGGCTGAATCCAATCAAAACTTTGTTGTCCCTGATGTGGCAGCGCAGGACAATTATATCGCTTGTAGTTTTACGGTGAAGTCGGAAATCGTAGTACCCTTATTTGTAAACGGACAAAACATTGGACAAATAGACATTGACAGTCATGTATTGGATCCTTTTAGCGAGAAGGACGAGCGATTTTTAGAATTTGTAAATCAGCAAGTTGCACAACTTTTTTAAGTTATTGCTATCTTTTTATTTGCCTAATTAAAAAATAAAATTACCTTTGCACTCGAATTGAGAAAGCCTTGATTCATACATAATAATCATTTAAAATAATATTGGAATGTATTTAAGTAAAGAAACCAAAGCTGAGATCTTCGCTAAACACGGAGGAAAAGCTGAAAACACTGGATCTGCTGAAGGGCAAATCGCTTTGTTCACATTTAGAATTTCACACTTAACAGAGCACTTGAAAAAAAATCGTCACGATTATAATACTGAGCGTTCGTTAGTACTATTGGTAGGTAAAAGAAGAAGTCTTTTGGACTATTTAAAGAAAAAAGAAATCAATAGATATCGTGAGATCATTAAAGAATTAGGTATTAGAAAATAATACATATCTAAAGAGGTGCTTGCGCGCCTCTTTTTGTTTTATA
>CANFZC010000064.1 GCA_947451475.1 Flavobacteriaceae bacterium
AATTGAGCCAGGACGGGAATCGCTACTAGCGAGAGTACGAAAAGGGAACAATATAGCGCTAGGTTTTTAATTTTGGTAGTTAACGAAGGAAGATTTTCTAGGAAGGGGAGGGATCGCTTTACCAAAATATAAGTAGCACCGGCGGATGCTAGTCCGATTCCTATAAAAACAGGAAGGACAGGATAGGATTCTATACTATTTCGAATCACGGTATGCGTATAGATTAAATAGTCGACTGCTATAAAATTATAGCGAAGACCAAATTCGTTCCAGAAGACGCATTCACTGGTTGCATTAAGGACGATGATAAACACCATAATAAAAAGCGTTAGGCTGAAGAGTGCTAAGCGAATTTTTTGACGGTATTTTGGTAAAAACAATAGTAATGCGAAGAGCGCTGTTTTGATGGATAGGAATGCGATGCCTAAAGACGGTAAGGGGCCTCCGTATTCATCAAGGATTGTATTTCCAAAAATTGTAAATCCTAACAAAGTTAACATCCCAGTGAAAATGAGGTAGCCCCATGGTTTGTTGAATTTGGTATTTGACAGTGATAGGGTATAAAGCCAGAGGAACACACTGGCAACAATGAACACAAACCCATCAGAGAGTAACCCTAAGAAGATTATTTTTCCAATTGCTGCTACCGTAAACTTAGATTGTGTAATGGGAAGGCAGAACAGCACTATTCTGAGCATTAGATTTGTTAGAATAAAAAGAAATCCTAAGTTGGTGAACGGAGAAGATTTCTTTAACAAGTGCACGGTTTGATTTTTTTTACAAAAATAGAGAAACTATAGTGTAGGTGTACTTTATTGCGTTCAAAATACTATTTACGAAATTTAAGAATACTTTATGATTAATTTGATAGGGTAAAACGATTCGGTAGTGTTCCATAGTTACCACACTAAAGTGGTTCCTTTAAATATACACCATATGACACGTAAAGATTTTTTTGCCAAAGTAGGATTTGGCGCAGCAGTAGCCTTAATTCCGGCTTGTATTGGCGGATTAGCTAGTAGTTGTTCTGAAGATGAAGGTTCGCCTACTCCGGCACCAACCAATGTAGATTTCACCTTAGACATTAGTACTGGGACCTTATCTAGCAATGGAGGTTTTTTGGTTCATAATGGAATAGTAGTAGCTCGAACCACTGTGGGAGGTTTTTTGGCCGTATCGGCCTCATGCACCCATCAAGGAACCAATGTAAATTATAATGCGCAGGGAAATAATTTCATTTGCCCGAATCACGGAGCACAATTTAACAGTAATGGAGCGGCAACTCAGGGTCCGGCCACCTCTAGTTTGGCACAGTATAATACCCAATTAATTGACGATACCCATTTGCGAGTATACTCATAATCGGCAGCTGTTTAAGCTCCTTAATTTTTGATTAAAAAATCAAATTGAGTCCTTGTAATTTTTTAATTTTAAGCTATATTTATCAAAAGATAAAACGGTATAGCGATGAAGCATATATTATTGGTTGAGGATGAAGAAGGTATTGTTCAATTTTTGAAACAAGGATTGGAAGAGGAGGGTTACGAGGTATCTTTTGCCACAGATGGTGCTGCTGGATTAGCGCTTTTTCAAAGTCAACGATTTGATTTAGTTTTACTGGATTGGATGTTACCTAAGATGACAGGTGTGGAATTGTGTAAAGAAATTAGACAGCAAAACACCAAATTACCTATTATATTCTTAACTGCAAAAGACACGGTACAGGAAACTGTTGAAGGATTGAAAAACGGCGCTAATGACTACATAAAAAAGCCTTTTAGTTTTGATGAACTAGTGGAACGTATTAAAGTGCAATTGCGTGATAAAAGTGAGCAGGAAGTACTGACTTTAGGATCTATAGAAATTAACATCCAAAAGCATCAGGTAACGGTTGAAAAGCGAGAAGTTTCTTTGACTCAAAAGGAATTTGATCTATTAAGTTACTTAGTTAAAAACAAAGGAACTGTATGTTCTCGTACCCAAATCATTCAAGATGTTTGGGACATCCATTTTGAATATGACACGGGTGTTATTGATGTATTTATGAATTCCATTCGTAAAAAATTGAACTTAAAAGTAGAAGAAGATTACATCAAGACCATTAGAGGTGTTGGTTATATCGCTAATGAATAAGACTAATGCAACAACTTTCGTTTAAAAATAGGATTGCGTCCAATTATATCATCACGACTGCTTTATTGATTTTTGTGGTGTTTTCGGTTATTTATGCCATCGTAAAATTTAGTGTTTACGTGCGGGTAAATAATGATATTCAGATGGAGGTGACTAATCACTTGAAAGAGATTGAAGTTAAGGAAAATTGTGTGTTATTAGTTAGAGAGCAACAATGGAAACAGATCCAATTTAATAAAGTAGATGTTAGTCCTGCCTTCATCCAATTTGTGGACGAATTGGGTGCTATGGTCAACAAATCCCCAAATTTAAAACAGAAGCAATTAAAGTATTATCCCGATGCCATTAACAATGAGCTGTTTGATGGGAAGTTGGATAATATATCGGTGCGTCAAATCCAGGTCCCTTTATATCAAGGTACTAAGATTATTGGATTTTTGATGGTGGCTATGTCATTGGAAGATTCTAAGATGGTTTTAAACAACCTATTTGTCATCTTAGTGGTCGCTTATCCTTTGATTTTATTGGTTTTATTTTTGATTGCTCGTTTTATCGCAGGAAAGAGCATTAAACCGATTAGTGCTATTATAGAAACTTCGAAGGTTATTACGAAGGACAATCTTAAGTCCAGGATACCTTTACCACAAAACAAAGACGAAATGTATTTGTTATCCCAAACCATTAATAACTTACTGGATCGGGTTGAGAATGCTATAGAGCGGGAAAAGCAATTTTCTTCGGATGCTTCACATGAGTTGCGGACGCCCTTGGCTGTCATTAAGGGAACTCTGGAGGTATTGGTGCGCAAGCCAAGGAATTTAGAAGAGTATAAAGAAAAGATAGAGTTTTGTATCAATGAAGTCAATCGATTGAATCATTTGGTTGATGAGTTATTACTGTTGGCTCGATTTGAGAATCAGAAGCAGACATTGAAGATAGAGCGCGTTTCTTTGAACGCTGTTTTCTTGGATGTGATTTCAAGAAACTCTACGATAATAAATGATAAACGTATCAGTTGTGTAGCACATTTTGAATCCGATTATTATGTAAATACTGATTCTTATCTGCTATGTATAATAGTCAATAATATTTTAACGAATTCCATTAAATATTCAAGAGAAAAGGGCGAAATTACCATTTCAATTGAAGAACTAAATGGTGTTTTAATTTGCAGTATTTCAGATCACGGTATCGGTATTGCAAAAGAAGACTTGCAAAAGATATTTGATCAATTTTATCGATCCAAATCCAATTTGCATCCTGAGATTAAAGGAACTGGTTTAGGGCTTTCTATAGTAAAACGTTTATCGCTCTTGTTGCAAATCGAATTGGAAATTGAAAGTCAAGAAAATACAGGGACTACAGTTATTTTAAAATTTCCAAAATAAATATTTTATCCAAAGTGTAACCCATTAATGCTTAATGAGGATTATCTTTGATATAACATTTAAAATAGTACTATCATGAACGACGCACATTATCATTTATTGGTCAATCATTTCCCGATATTGGGAGTGATTATTGGATTGGGTATTTTAGTCTTTGGGATTCTGTTGAAGAATGACATTGTTAAAAACGTAGCTTATGTTCTTTTTGTGGTGACTGCCATTTTTGCTGCTGTTAGTATGGCTACTGGCGAAGGGGCTGAGGAAGCCGTTGAAAATTTTCCTAACATAGGCAAGCAAATCATACATGAGCATGAAGAAATGGCTGAGAAATTGGCTTTAATGCTCTATGTTTTGGGTGCAGTATCCTTATTGGGATTGTATACTAATTTTAAAAATCATAGTAGAGCTAAGTTGGTTTCCGTTTTAGTTTTGGTTATTGCACTAGTTGCCGTTTATTTTGCCAAAGCAACAGGTACTAGTGGAGGAGAAATACGTCATACTGAAATACGTACTAGAGCGGCTGCTGATCCAGCGGGTGCGACTAAAGAATCGGCGGAAGATAAGGACGAATAAAGCCATTTTTATTGTTAAAAGTTTACACACAATTAAATTTTCATAAGCATACTTATTGTGTGTGGAAAGAAGTTTCGGATGAGGCTATTGCAGGTTATGAAGTGCATTATAGTAGTCGGTCTGGAAGTCGGTATCTATTTACTGAAACAGGCGTTTATCGAATATCAAATCATTGGGGTCGCGCGGCTAATTGTAGATGGCGATTGCAGTCCTTGGGGGATTACAAAAATCAGCAACTAAAAATAGGGTATGCTAATTGGACCGATTTTTATTTAAATGACGAGCATACGAAGTTGTTTTTTATTACGGTAGATTATGATTTAGCGACGGTTCAGTTTCATCATCGGGATTCGGTTATACCCAGAAACGAGGCTTTATTGCGAACGGCTGGAGCTACTGCAAAGCGTATGATACTCGTTAAAAAGGTATTGACTGAAACGGATTGGGCTACCCATTTACAGTATGCTTCACTTGAAGCTTTACGAAAAAAAATTATTGCAGAGCTGATTATAAACGATACTCCTTTTATTGCCATAAAGAAAAAACACCATCTGATGTAAGATGGTGTTTTTGTTTAGGCTTCAATAAGTTGAATTTGGCTTTTGAGGCGTTCGATGAGCATGTTCATCATTCGCTTGTTTAGGTTGGATGAATTCTGTATATAGTCGGCATATTCTTCCAGTGTAAACCAAGCAATCACCATTCCCTTTAGGGAGTTTCGAAACTTAATATCTCGTTGTATTACATTTTCTATATAGGCCAACTTTTTATCGGGTGTAAGGCTGAAGAAAGCATTCTTTTGTTTTATGGTGTAATTGATAAAGACTTGAATGAATAAGTCGTTTTGCATTTTAAGAATAGGGCGGAGGGTTTTATTTTGAAAAACTTCTTCTGAAGAGGACTGGTTAGTAATTATACCTAAAGCTTCTCCTCTAAGGTCTAAAACGTGGGGGTCTCTATTATCCATTTTTCTTTTAAAGATAAAAAAAAGCCTCTGTTGTTGAACAGAGGCTTTTTTAAGTTATTAATAATTAAATGTTAATTATTATTTGATTTTGAAGACTACTTTACGAACTAATCTTCTAGCATATTCAGAGTTTTTATCTACTGAATCATCGATTCCGTTCGCTACGATAGTTAATCTATTAGGATTAATTCCGGCTTTGCTCAAGATTGTTTTAACGTTTTGTGCTCTATCACCAGAAAGTTTGTTGTTGTGTTCAGTGTCCCCTAACTCATCAGCGTAACCTGTAATTTCAACTGATTTATCAGGATTGTTTTTCAAGTAATTCAAGATGAATCCGATGTTATCTGATGAAGCATTGGTAGGTTGTGATTTGCTAGGATCGAAATAAGCAGCCACATAGCCATCATTGATTAATTTTTCTAGCATACCTGATGCAACTGCAGTTGTGTTATTGTTGGTAACTGTATTATTATCAGAGATTGATTTGTCCACATATTTTTCAAGATCATCCGGAACACCGTTTCCGTTATGGTCAACCATTCTACCTTTAGTATCTACTGCTACACCTGCGATAGAGTTGTTTTCAGTATCTAAGTAATCAGGCACACCGTCTTTATCGGTATCATTCATTAAGGTCTCGATTTCGCCGATACGGTTGTTCAACTCATTGATTTCCTTATCTTTCTTATCGCTGATAATAGCCCAATCTCCATGTATTTTTTCATTGCCGAAGGCATATGAAAGTCCGAATGAAGTAGTAAATAAACTTCCTGTTAAGTTGTTGCTTCTTTGAGCGTACGAACCATCCCAGTTGAAATGCTGTCTAATGTTAGAATTGATTGCAATATCAGTAAATATACTAAGGTTGTTTAAAATGCGGAATGACGGCGTTGCTCCAATTATGATTCCACCATTAAGTTCTTTTCTTCCTTTAGTTTGTGCTGCAGCTGTATTCATTTGTGGCGACATTTGCGACGCTTGAATTCCGAAATGAAATAATAGTCCGAAACGTTTAGCTTCGTCTTGAATGTCAAATAATCTAATAGCATTTACTACCCCTTCGAAGGTAATTTGTAAGTGTTGTAATTTAAAGTCTTTACTTTTAGAACCTGGTAATTTTTTGATATCGTCATACGAAAAGTGTGATTTAATACCAAATTTTGGTGAAAGCATATAACGAGCACCAAAACCGTAGTGATTTAATTGAAAACCTCCTAAAACTTTATCAGGATCACTCATATAATAGCCATCAGCATAAGGTTTACCACCTTTACTTTGACCTAAATCAAACTCTAAAGACCATCTGTTAAATGAATCTCCAACTACTTCTTTATCTGCTTTAGCTGCAATAAGTTCTTTGTCAGCATTTTTATTCTCGTCTTTTTGTTGTGCATTGATTGTAACAGTAGCACTTAAAAGTGTAATTAATAATAGTAGTGGCTTCTTCATACGTTGTGTATTGTATTAATTTAATGAAATGTTAAAATCAATGCAAATATAAATCTTTCCACCAAATAACCAAGTTTTTTAGCTAATATTGAATAGTATGTTACCCTATTTTAAAATTAATTAACCTTTAGTTAAAATGAGACATTCCAAGATATTTATGGCTGTTGATGCTGTCATTCTCAAAACTATTAACAAAACCCAATATTTATTGTTGATAAAAAGAAGGAACGAGCCCTATCAAAATGATTGGGCATTGCCAGGAGGATTTGTTGAGGAGGATGAAGATCTTGAGGAAGCTGCTGTCAGAGAACTTTATGAGGAGACTCAGATTAAAGTACATGAGTTGGTTCAGTTGAAGGCATTTGGCAAGCCCGACCGTGACCCAAGAAATCGGGTTGTTTCGATTGCTTATTTAGGCTTTGCAGCAATTGATGCAGAACCGATCGCTGCAGATGATGCTAAAGCAGCGGAATGGTTTTCGGTTAAGGAATTGCCAAATTTGGCTTTTGACCATGAAGAAATCATTAAATTTGCTTTGCAAAAAATAAGCAACACATGAGATTTCATACTAGAAAATGGGTAAAGCCCGAAGATTTAAACCCTAATAGCACTTTGTTTGGCGGCAGGTTATTGGCGTGGATTGATGAAGAATTGGCCTTGTATTCTGTCATTCAATTGCAAAACAATAAAATCGTCACCAAACACATGTCGGAAATCAACTTTGTTAGTTCGGCGAAGCAGGGTGATATAGTAGAGATTGGGATTGATGTCGTAAAATTTGGGACTACTTCTTTAACCTTGACTTGTCAGGTTCGTAATATGATGACTCGTGAAGTAATTATTACCTTAGAAACCATTACTATGGTAAGTCTTGATGCCGACGGAAAACCGACTCCTCATGGTAAAAAGAAGATCGAATATGTTAAAGATAGGCTAGAGGACTTGGAAGGTTAGCATTCTTTATCGGGGGCTAATTCGTAGACTTCTAAGTCGAAATAGCCAATTGAGGCAAATACATGGTCAAAAATATCGGCCATGATGTATTCGTAGTTTTCAAAACGCTTATCGTTTGAGAACGTATAAATTTCTAGAGGAATTCCTTGAGGTGTCGGCTGGAGTTGTCTGCATAGCAATATCATTTCTTTGTTTAGGCCGGGATACTGGCTTAAGTATTGTGTGATGTATTTTCTAAATAGTCCAAAATTGGTCATATTTCGGCCGTTAATTAATAACGATTTATCAATTTGATGGTTTTTATTGAATTTATCAATTTCTACTTGTTTGGTTTCAATATATTGGCTGACCAAATGAATTTTCTTGAGTTCCACTAGTTCGCTATCGGTTAGAAAACGAATGCTTTTGGCTTTGATTAAGATATGTCTTTTGATGCGTCGTCCGTCTGATTTTAGCATACCGCGCCAGTTGCGGAATGAATCGGAGATCATGCTGTAGGTTGGAATTGTGGTAGTTGTGTTGTCAAAGTTGCGGACTTTAACGGTGGCTAAGTTGATTTCGATTACATCGCCATCGGCACCAAATTTATCGAAGGTAATCCAGTCCCCAATGCGCACCATATCGTTTAGTGAAACCTGTACACTGGCTACAAAACCCAGTATGGTATCTCTGAAGATTAATAAGAAAATCGCTGATACCGCTCCGAACGTTCCTAACATGGTTCCGGTACTGATGTCAAATATTTTGGAAACAATTATAATAAACCCAAAAATCCACAATATAATCATGATTACTTGGATATAGCTGTCTATGGGTTTGTCGCTAAACGAAGGGTTGAATTTTAGATGATCTCTGAAAGCATGTAAAATGGTTTTTATGATCCAAAGGCTAAGAAGCACAATATATATTCCCACTAGTTTACCAAAAATGGACTCCCAATAGACGAAATTTTCTAGGATGATTGGGACACATTTGTATATGAAAAGTAAGGGAATTAAATGGGCAATATATTTGGCTGTTTTATTAGAAACTAATAAATCGTCGAATTTTGTTTTGGTTTTTCGTGCTAATACTATCAGGGTTCTCACTAAAATGTATCGGAATACAAGATAGATTATATACGATAAAATTGCTAAAACTAGGATGTTGATGGCAAGGCTAATGTAGGCCGAAAGCGTCTCTCCAAAATCCCATTTTTTGAAAAGGTGGTAACTCCATCCGAATATTTTCTCAACCAGTTTATGCATGCTTTAGGTATTTTTTTTCAACATAGAAAGTAGCTAAAGGTACTAAGGAAGCCACTTGAACCAACATTATTTCTTTGGTATTCCAGCTTTGTTGTTTTTTGATACTGAAGGCTAGGACTATGTAGCTTATGAATAAGAGTCCGTGTGCCATACCAATAGGGAATAGCAAAGTTTTATATAATTCAATATGATTGGGTTTAATAAACAGCATGTTGAAAAATAAAACGAGATAGGATGTTCCTTCAGAAATGGCAATGTACTTAAAAAGTTTGGTCATGATTCTATTATTTAGAGGCAAAATTAAGTAATAACATTAATACAGAACTTAAAAAGTCTTTATTTTGTTGGTTTATATACATTATGAGTAAAAGAGATTTAAAAAAGTATTTACAAGAGTTGGACAAAGAACAAGTAGAAGCGCAATTGATAGCGTTATACGAGAAGTTTGTTGACGTTAAAGTTTATTATGATTTTGTTTTTAATCCGAATGAAGATAAATTGGTTCGAGAAGCTAAGGGGAAAATTTCGAACGAGTATTTTCCGGTTAAATCTAAGAAGGCGAAACTGCGCCGTTCTGTGGCTCAGAAGTATGTAAAGCACTTTGTTACCTTGGGAGTAGATCCTTTTGGAATTGTGGATGTAATGCTATTCAATATCGAAATAGCGCAGGCTTACTCTTCGGAAAAAGTTATCCGTCAAGAATTATTTTACAAAAGCATGTTTAGTTCCTATCAGCAGGCGGTTGGTTTTATGATTGAACATGGGATTTTGACCTCATTTCAAGATAGAGTAGAGGCTATTAAGGAAGAGTCGATAAGGCAGCATTGGTTTAATCATTATGACTTTAGTGCGGTAGTGGAGCGTTTGACATATTAAATTAATGTAAAATAACATTTAAATTGCTTGATAACTCTTTTTTAGGTGTACTTTTGCAAAATTGTACAAATCGCCATGACTCCAAAAGATATCAGTATCGAGATTGAAGAAAAAAAAGAGCTTTACGGGTATCAAAAGGGCGATATTGACAAAATTTTTGACCGTTTAGATAATGCTCGCAGCAATTATCATTTGTTGTATCAATTGCCGACCGGCGGTGGAAAAACGGTTATTTTCTCAGAAATTGTTAGGCGTTATTTGTCGCAACATGACAAGAAAGTTGTGGTGTTGACGCATCGAATCGAATTGTGTAAGCAGACTTCAAAAATGCTTAAAGGGTTTGATGTAAAAAACAAAATCATAAACAGTAAAATTAAAGAATTGCCCGATCAAGAAGAATATTCTTGTTTTGTGGCGATGATTGAGACGCTTAAGAATCGATTGAATGATGAAAAATTAATGATTGACAATGTAGGTTTGGTCATTATTGATGAGGCTCATTACAATTCGTTTCGTAAATTATTTAGTCAGTTTAAGAATTCCTTTATATTGGGTGTAACTGCGACGCCCTTGAGTTCGAATATTAAGTTGCCGATGCATCAAAACTATGATGAATTGATTGTTGGCGACACCATACAGTCTTTAATTGATAAGGGATTTTTGGCGAAAGCCACAACCTATAGTTATGATGTTGGTTTGACTTCTTTAAAAGTGGGGATTAATGGCGATTATACCGTTAAGTCGTCTGATGATTTGTACATGAACATGGTCATGCAAGAAAAATTATTGCATGCTTATACCGAGCAATCTTTGGGAAAAAAGACCTTAATCTTTAATAACGGAATTAATACATCGTTGTATGTATACGAAACGTTTAGAGAAGCGGGTTATGCTATTAAGCACCTAGATAACACTACTTCAGCTGAGGATCGAAAAGAGATTTTGATTTGGTTTAAAAAAACACCAGATGCGATTTTGACTTCTGTGGGAATCTTGACGACAGGCTTTGATGAGCCGACGGTGGAGAGTATTATTTTGAATCGGGCTACTAAATCCTTAACGCTTTATTTTCAGATGATTGGCCGGGGCTCTCGTAAATTACCGCATAAAGACAAATTTACGGTCATTGATTTGGGAAATAATGCATTGCGTTTTGGTTTGTGGAATGATCCAGTAGACTGGCAGCATATTTTCAAATCTCCCGAGTATTATTTAGAAAATTTGAGGGATGATGCAGAGATTGAGAATAATTTTAAATATGTAATGCCAGAGGCTATTAAGAAAATGTTTAGTCAATCGGTCAACATCAGCTTTGATATTGAGGAGGAATTTAAAAAGAACGCAGCAATGAATCGGCGTTCTAAAGAAGTACTTGATCAATCAATCTCACAGCATGCGATGATGTGTATTGAAAATACTGAAGAATTGTATGAAGCAAGAATGTTATCTAAATTATTATCGGACGATATTGAATTTCGGGTAAAACGATTTGTTAAGTGCCTTGGTAAAACCAGCAACAATTATCGTGAATGGCTGATAGAGGATTATAAAGCCAAGTTAAGTTTTACTATAGGTAAGTTGTTTAGAGAATTGAAATTATAATTTATATAATTAGATAAACATATTTAATTATACAATTAACAGATTGTTACATTGTTTTATTTTCTGTATTTAAATAAACAACATTAAGGTTATAATTTATATTATGTAAAATAGTATTTATGAAAATACTTCAGATTATCTTCTGAAGATTAGTTTTAAAATGTTTTTAACAATACCCTTCTTCTTGATTAAACCTTTACTATTTTTGTGATGTTCTAGTGTTTAGATCTATTTAAAAACAATATGAGTTATACGATTGCAGAAAATATTGCCCAGTTCTTAAAAGATTATCCGCCGTTTAATCATTTGACTTATGATGAATTAATTCAAGTGGCTACTAGTATTGGTGTGGTTAGTTTGGACAAGCATAAAACTTTATTTCAGATTGATGATAAATTGCATGACAGTTTTTATGTGGTTGCTTCTGGTGTGGTGAATCTTTTTGTTATTGCAGATGCTGAAGAGACCTTATTGAATAAATGTTATGCTGGCGATGTTTTTGGATTGCGTCCCTTTTTTGCCAAGAACAATTACATGATGACGGCTAAAGCCCGTGAAGAAAGTATAGTATATGCTATTCCGATTGCGGTATTTAAACCCTTTGTAGCTCAGAATCCGCAGGTATTGGACTTTTTATTGGAAAGTTTTGCTACCAATACCCGAAATCCTTTTGATAAAGAGAATCGAGGTAAATTGATTACGGATAATGTATACACTGAAAATCAGTCGAATGAGTTTCAGTACTTTCAATCCTTGTCTTATAATAAGACCCCTATTAAAATAAGTGCCGATACCATGATTAAGGATGCGGCGCAAATGATGAGTGATAATTTGATTGACAGTGCCTTAGTTACGGAGCAAAATTATCCTATTGGTATTGTTACTGATACGGATTATCGCACTAAGATAGCTACAGGTAGGGTTTCTATAAACGTGCCTGTAGATAAAATCATGACCTCCCCTGTGATTACGGTTCCGGAAAATGTTTCGGTGGCTGAGGCTCAGCTGTTGTTGTTAAAACATAATGTTAGTCATTTATGTGTTACCGCTGACGGTTCGGATAAGTCGGATGTAAAGGGTATTATTTCTGAGCATGATTTGATTGTGGCACAAGCTAATAATCCGGGAGTGTTGATTAAAGAAATCAAGCGTGCTTTATCACCTAAGGAGCTCAAGCAAGTGCGTGAAAAACTTACTGGTTTGATTCAGACTTCTATTGCTAAGAACATACCGCTTCCCCATATTTATAATATTTCTGGAGAAATAATAACGGCTATAGTGCGACGATCTGTGGAATTGGCCATCTTAGATTTAGGGTCGCCCCCTGCTCGTTTTGCTTGGTTGAGTATTGGTAGTCAGGGACGTAAAGAGCAACTGTTGTTAACGGATCAAGACAGTATCTTAGTATTTGAAGATGTAGCGGTAGAGAAATACCGGGATGTAAAAGATTACTTTTTAAAGTTGGCCAAAAGAGCGACTGCTATCTTAGAAAAGGTGGGATATCTCAATTGTCCGAATGGTCATATGGCTAGTACGATGATGTGGTGTAAATCATTGACTGAGTGGATAAAACAGTATAACAATTGGATGAAAGCTCCAGGAGAAAAATCCAACGAAATAAGCAGTATCTTTTTTGATTATGAAATAGCCTTTGGCGAGGGTAAAATAGAAGATGCGATTACTGATGTCATCTTTGCCAATGTGAAATCGAATACCTTATTTTATGATTATTTAGGGAATGATACCCTGCGCAAGCAACCTCCGTTGAACTTCTTTAAGAAATTTAATTTAGAAGAGGAAGGCGAACACAAAGGAACCTTTGATATCAAACGAAGAGCCATTATGCCTTTGGTTGATGGTGCCCGCCTATTTGCTATTAGTATGAATTTAAAAGGAGTGAATAATACCTATTTGCGCTTTAAGCAATTGGCTATGGTCGACCCTAAGTTTTCAGAGATTTATTTGAATTGTGCTGATGCGTTTTTGATCTTGTCTAAATTCAGAACCTTAGAAGGACTTAAGAACGATACTTCGGGTGATTATATTATGGTCGATGAATTGACGAAGGCTGATAAAGAAAAGCTTAAGAATGCCTTGGTTCCGATGAAAGAATTAGAGGATCTTATTAAAGATCGGTTTAGATTGACACAATTCTCTTAGTATGTTAGATTGGATCAAAAATATCAATAAGGAATATCCAGAATTTTGGAAATTGTATTTGGCCAAATTTGAGACCAAGAGTGCTCGGTATGTTATTCTTAACACTGAGACTAGTGGGTTTAACCCTAAAAAAGATGTAGTGCTTTCTATTGGAGGTATTGGGATGATCAATGATGTTATTAAGATCGGTGATAATTTTGAAGTGGTCATCATGCAGTATAAGTACTTGCATGATCAAGGGTTGTCTAATGAATCTATTATTGATAGTAAGTTGACCAAACTAGCCGAGCCACAAGCCATACAAGCCTTGGTTGATTTTATAGGCAATGCTGTCCTGGTAGGCCACCGCATTCATTTTGAAATTGAAATGATTAATGAGGCTTTGGAAAAAATGGGCTGTGGTAAACTTAAAAATGAGGCCTTAGATATCGAGATTATGCATCAAAAGTTATTGGATAGTACTAGTAAAGCTTTTCCTTTAGATGTCTTGATTAAAACCTATAAACTTCCGCAAAACGAAAATAGTACTGTGTCTGATGATGCTTATGCTATTGCTTTATTGTTTTTAAAACTAAAAACGAGATTAGGATTTCACTAAAAAATAAAAGCCCACTCTAGGAGTGGGCTTTTAAAGATCTGTCAAAATCAAACAAAACAATAATCAAACTATTATTATTATTTTTAACACATGGTTATGCTCTTTTTTTCATAAACATGTTGGTGTAATATTTTCTTCCAGTAACAGGG
>CANFZC010000065.1 GCA_947451475.1 Flavobacteriaceae bacterium
AATTATGTACAATTGCAGTTGATAGTAGACCCAACCCCTGAGGCTATAACGCCAACCGACTACCACTTGTGTGATTACACTGGAGCGGCTGGACAAGAGCCTTTCGACTTGACCACTAAGATACCTGAGATATTAGGTTCGATTAACCCAGTAGGAACACAAGTTACCTTCTATACCGATACTACTGCGGCTCAGAATGGCACTGCTGTGGGCCAAATCACTAACGTTACGGGGTATTTGAATACTTCTAATCCACAGACGATTTACGTTAGAGTAACGTTTACTGCTACGGGTTGTTATGACATCGTACCGCTTATCTTAATAGTAGACCCATTACCGCTGGCTACCCAGCCTAATTATCCACAGTATTCGTTGTGTGATTATACAGGAACCATAGGACATGAGACCTTTGACTTGGCTTCTCAAGTAAGCACTATCTTGTTGAACCAAACGGGTATGGACGTGTTGTTCTATCCAAGTTTGGCTGCCGCGCAAGCGGGAGTAGTTGGTACTTCTATTAATGAGTTGTATCCAAGTTTGCAATATGTGAACGTACCCGCTTATGTACAGACCTTAGGAATTAGAATTACCAACCATATAACAGGTTGTTATGCTATCTCTACTATGGACATTCGTGTGAATCCATTACCGTCACCTATACCGCCTACTAGTCCGTACACGATTTGTGACGACAACCAGGATGGTATAACCCAATTTGATTTAACTACCTTGACCGTTGACATTCTTCAAGGAGCACCTTATATCATTACCTATTTTGAAACCGACACTGATGCGGCTGCGAATTCTAATCCGATTCTAGACCCAGCCCATTACTATAACCTCTTTGCTTTTAGCCAAATCTTGTACGTTAGAGCTGAGGATCCTATAACCCATTGTTATTCGGTTATTCCAATTACTATAGCGGTTTATCCTAGTCCGACAGTGCCATTTAACGTACCGGATATTGAGTTGTGTGATCAGGATAGTAATCCGTATAACGCGGTTACCTTGATTAACTTAACGCAGAACACGGCCAATGTACTAGGACAACAACCTCTTGCGGCTTCAAACTATACCGTGGAGTATTACACTTCGCTAGCGCTGGCACAGGCGGGCACGAACCCTATCATTCCGGCAAGTGCCTTTAACGGAGCCAACTTGCAAACGATATGGATTAGAGTAGAAAACAACCTAACCGGTTGTTATAACATTGGTACGTTTGACTTGCTGGTGCATATCCCATTACAACTCACAACACCAACGGTGCTTAACATGTGTGATGACGATGCCATACCGAATAACCAACACACCGAGTTTGACTTGACCGTTAGAGACCTTGAGATAAACCAAGGTACGGGTTACACCGTAACTTACTATACCAGTGCTAATGTCTTGATTACCGACCCGGCCCATTATGTGAATGGATTACCAGGCGCGGTAGAGCCAATTATAGTGGTGGTAACTACACCGTTTGGTTGTACGAGTTCGACGATACTAGACATTAGAGTACTTCCAGTACCAACGCCATTAGACCCTAGCACCGCTACCCCAGAACTTACGTTGGGCGTACAGTGTGAGAACGCAACAGGTTCGGGAGTGGCACAGTTTGACTTGACTACTAATGCTGGGTATATCATGAATGGTGACCCAACGGTAACCTTACATTACTTCCCAACACAAGCTGACTTGGATAACAATACGAATGAGATTCTAAACCCAGCTACCGCTATTATAGGAGATCCTTCTATAGCAGGAACAACGGTAGGCTTGGTGCAGTATGTTTACATCGCCGTATCGAGCAGTGTGTTTAGTGATTATACCGGTAGAAAATGTTATAAAGAAGTCAAAGAAGGCTTTGTGGTGAATCCGTTACCGACAGTAGCCTCGATAGCAGACTTCCAAATTTGTGAGCAAGACCCAATTACTAATAATGGTATCGAAGTCTTTGACTTGACCACGCAGACGGCTGCTTTATTAGCCGGTAATGCGACTACGCCAGTATCCAATTATACGGTGGCATTCTATGAAGATGCTGCAGCAACGGTTGTTATTAACAATCCGGCTGCTTATTCTAATACCAGTAACCCACAACCGATTTATGTAGTGGTAACTAATACTACCACAGGTTGTAAGAGTACTATAGGCACGTTTAACATCGTGGTGAACCCTAAACCAATCATTGCTACACCAATGCCTGACATGAAGGAATGTGACACCGATGGCGTTAACGACGGACAGATGTTGTTTACCCAGAGTGGTACTAGTCCGCTAGCGAGTTTGGCAGGCTATACCGAATCAGTCCTAGGAACGACACAAACGGCTCCGACTTATGTAGTAGAGTTCTACGACAACCAAACTTCGGCAGAGGCGGGTATATCCACCAATGCTTTGACGGACTTGGCGAACTACCAAGTGCATACGGGTACCTATTGGGTACGTGTGGAGAACATAGTAACCGGATGTTACCAATTGGATTCTTTTGATGTTACCATAGAGAAACTAGCCAAACCTGTGATTACAAGTAATACAGGCAGTAATATTGCTTGTGTGACTTGGCCAACCACTACGGTAGTGAACAACTTAATCTTAGACAGCGGCATCACGGCACCGAATTATACCTTTAACTGGTATGCTGATGGGCAGTTGGTTGCAGGACAAACTAATAGCACCCTAAGCATTACTAATATGGCTACTACCGCTACCCATGTGGTGTACACTGTAGAGGCGGTGAGTGTGAACCCACCGATGTTGGGTTGTACCTCGGTTATTACTCCGGCGTCTACGTTTGATGTGATTAAATCAGGGCAAGCGGCTAATTTAACTTATACCGTTACTAATGCCTTTGCAGAGAACCAAGTGATTACCGTAACCAATGACGGTTATGGACTTTACCAATACAGTTTAGACGACGGACCACGACAACAGAGTCCAATCTTCGAGAATGTCTCTATAGGAACCCACACCATCTATGTATGGGATACGTTGAGTGCGGATGGGTACTCTTGTGGGGTACAACTCATCGAGAATGTTGAAACGATTGACTATCCACATTACTTTACTCCGAACTACGATGGTATACATGACAGTTGGAACATTCACGGCCTAGTGAACCAACCGTATGCTAAGATCTACATCTTTGACCGCGCTGGAAAACTACTTAAGCAACTTAGCCCAACGACTGAAGGATGGGATGGTACTTACAACGGCCATTTAATGCCATCAGATGATTACTGGTTTACGGTTGACTATCAAGAAGGAGTCAACACCAAGCAGTTTAAAGCGCACTTTGCGATGAAACGATAAATAAAAAAGCCACTCCTAGAGTGGCTTTTTTATTGAGTGGGCAGTCGCAGTCGCAGTCACAGTCTCAGTCATGGTCTCAGTTGGTTGTAGGCAGTTATCATCTATCATCTATTAGTCTATTATCTATTAACTCTTTCAAAGTAAAGTCTACCTAAAGGTATAATAAGCTTTAAGTAAACTCTATATAAACTCTGAGTAAACTCTATAGCTTTTTGAAAGGGGGTGAAAAAGGGATGGTCCAGCGCGGTTTTACTTTCCACTTGTTTTGCATTTCATCTATGATATGTGTCTTTTGTCTGTTTTGAATATACCGTTTATAGAATTTTATACTGCTTATCGTTATATTTGGGTGGCTGACGAGTAAAGGGGCTGCTTGGTTGTGGTGATCTATCCCTATCATGTGGTATAGTTGCCATAAAGTAGCGACTATATGTAAGTTAGGCGTCATGCGAGGGCAAATCGGAAACATTAACAATTATTAACAAATAGCAAAACAAAAAATGGAAAGTACAATCTCAATTATTGCAGATTTTTGCGGAATTTTTGGATTCCTAATAAGCATATTGACTGTTAGCAAAGTTTACCAAATTAAAAAAGAAATGAACAACAACAAAGTAAAAGTTTCAGGAAATACTAGTGTTGGAGGCGATTTTGTTGGTAGAGATAAAAATTAAAAATATGTCAGAAAACGATATATCAGTTTCAGACACATCAATAGGTGGAAAGTTTACAGGCAGAGATGATAATTCCTTAAGCATAAATAATAGCTATGAACGCTCAACATATTTACAGGATTTATATGATAGATTTCAGAAAGAAAAAGTTGAAAATCCGGAATTACAAGAATTTTGCGAAGAGTTAGATTATTTTAATTCAATCATGGAAGGCGATGTAATTGGATTAGAAGATAAATTGAAACTCGGAGGACGAGAAAAATTAATACATTACGCTTTAGACTTAAAAGATAAATTCCATAGGAAGTTATTCAAAACATCACAATATTCACTAATTGCACAAGACATAAATGTGTATTTATTGACAAAAGTAAGGCGTGGATTTATGATGGAAATCTATACATTAATTTGCAATAATGAATCGGAAGAAAAAATCAATATGCTTATTACTGAACGGATAATTAGACCTGTTCAAGTCGATCTTGGAATTAACCTTTTCAAATACAATGAAGAAGATATTATGGGAATGATTTTTTTTCTTACTGGTAATTGTCATATAAAATGGAATTAAAAATATGTTAGTATATCACCCAGCTTTCGATATATATAATTGCGTTTTTAGAATGTTGCAATTGATGACTTCTATGAAACAAAACGAAGTTGAATTGGATCGATTACGAATTTGGGATTTTTACCTTACCTTTCCTAACGAAGCAAGAAAAATAAGCTATCCGCGTGATCTATCTGAGTTGAAAAAAATTTTCAAGGCAAAACCGGATAATCCTTATGAAGATTTAATTGACCCAAAGAGAATTATTGAGAGAATGAAACCTTACCAAATGTCGGCATTAAGAAGTATTGCATCTTATGGGTTAATTGACAGCAAATCTCTTTCAAAAAACATAGTTATAAGAACTGATAAAGAAATTCCAAAAGAATTACTTGAAAAGTTTTCAGCAATGACAACTGAAAAATCTAATATTATTAAACTAATTACTGGTTTTAATGAATTACCTCTTTATGGCAAAATGGGTTTGAAATTCAGAACAGGATTAATAGAATTTAAATATGACCAACGATAAGCCAACATTATTTTTAAAACGCCTAATTGTTAGAACTCACAATAATGCAATAGCTTATGATCAAGAGTTTCATAATGGTTTAAATATAATTAGAGGAAAAAACAGTTCTGGAAAATCAACTATTGCCAATTTCATCTTTTATATTTTAGGTGGCGCTTATAATAATTGGACTTCCGAAGCATTAAGATGCAAGGATGTGATTGCAGAAGTAAAAATAAATGGAGCATTAATAACTTTAAAAAGAAATATTTCAGAGTCTATACTTGAACCAATGAGTATCTATTGGAATAATTATGAAGAGTCCAAAAATGACAGCTCAAATTGGCAAACATATCCATATAAACAAACTACAAATTTGATTAGCTACACAAATGTACTTTTCAATGCTTTGAACTTCCCAGAAGTTAAAAGTGATACAGATAGCAATATTACTATGCATCAAATATTGCGTATGCTTTATATAGATCAAGATACACCAACTCAAAGTTTATTTAGATTTGAAAGATTTGATCCACCTTTGACGAGAGAAGCAATTTCAGAAATTTTACTAGGGATTTATGATGATACTCTATACACTCAAAGATTGAGTTTAAAACAAGCTGTAAAGGAAAGTGAAGAGAAAAAACGAGAATTTGATAATTTAAATAGAGTATTTGGGCAAACTGGAAATGTTACAAATATAGCCGGAGTACAAAAAGAAATAGAAAATGCAAAAAAAGAACTATCAGATATTGAAAATTCTATTATTAATTTAAGAAATCAACAAACAGTAAAAACCACTAAAAAGACTGAATTAAATTCTGAGAAAGTTCAGTCGGAACTTTCAATTGTAAAAAATAACATTAGAATTTTACAATCACAAATAAATCAATTTGATATTGAAATTGCAGATTCAAGACAATTTGTAGAAACGCTGGAAAAAAGAATTTCAGAATTAAACAATTCTTTAATTACTAGACAAATTCTTGGCGAATTACCTTTAACGCATTGCCCGCAATGTTTAAGTGCTTTAGATAGTAATTTAGCTGAAGGACATTGTTTTTTATGTAAACAACCTTTAGCAGAAGAAGCTGAAAGAGCAAACGCCAAAAGACTATTACAAGAAATGGAATTACAAGTAAAAGAATCCAAAAGTCTTCTTGAAGAAAAGGAAAGAAAATTTACTTCATTTGTTGGCGAATTACCATCACAAGTTGAACTAGCTAGAAGTTTACAAAAGCAATTGGATACATCAATAGAAAACCCTCAAACAACACGAGATGAAAGAATCGATAATTTACTCATTACAAAAGGTGGCGCAGAAAAGAAAATAGAATATTTAACTCAACAAATTAAAGCAGTTGAGCTAATCGAATTACTTAAAAAAGAACTTGCAGAACTAAATAGATTTGTAACTATAACTCGTTTAGAAATTGAGCAAAAAGAGGAGTTACAAAAGCGAAATTATCAAATTGCAATTCAGAAAATTAGAGAATTGACTCTGTATATTCTTAAGAATGATTTGGACCGACAAGAAGAATTTAGAAGTGGTAAAAAAGTTGAAGTAGATTTTCTGCGTGATACTTACTCCTTGGATGACGGAAATAACTTTTCGGCAAGTTCAAAAACTTACTTCAAAAATGCTGTTCTTTTTTCAATATTTTTTGCAAGTCTAGAATTAAATTTTTTCCGTTATCCAAGATTTATTTTATGTGATAATATGGAAGATAAAGGAATGGAAAAAGAAAGAACACAAAATTTCCAAGACTTAATTACATCAATGTCTGACAAGTACGACCAAGAACATCAAATAATATTTACGACTTCTATGATATCAGAAAACTTAAATAACAAACCTTATTGTGTTGGAGAAGAATATGATCGAAATAACAAAACACTTCAAATATAAGAAGCCCGAACGCCTAAGATGCGTCAAATGCAATCCCTAGTTTTCGGTTCATAGTTTCTTCTTTTTTCATAAGTTAGCACATCGTTTATGGAAAAAAATCTTTCCAAAAGCCGCCAAGAGCTTTAGCATCTGCCGATTGTTTTAATTATTAAGATAGACAAATTACAAATGAAATCAAAACATATTGATCTAGGAATACTTGACGGTCAAGAAGAAGATGTACTTGAAAAAATCATTAAGTATATTGAGATAGCTCGCTTAAAGAGAACTATTTCTGAAAAATATCGAGACGATTTAGAAACGTTGGTTATTTGTATTGATAAGCAAATTCAAGATTTAAATGATAGTAATAAAACAACTTCTAAGGAAATAGTCAAAGGAATATTAGCTCTTTTAAAATCACTAACTACTGCATTAGACAATAGTGACTTTTTGAAACAAGATCTAATTTTTTTAAATCATTTCTTAAATGAGCTTTATAGATCTATATTTTCTATTGAAGAAATAGGTGTTTCAAATTTTTATATAATTATTTCTCGAATGAATGTCGAAATTGCATTCATGCCTAAAATAGTGACAAAAGAAAGTCATTTGACAACATATAGAAATGAACGTCAAAAGTTTATTGAGCAAAATAAAAAAAAGCTTGAATTAAAATCTAGTCCATTAGAAATAGAGGTTTTTTTAGCTCATAAAAAAGATAGTATATCTCTTCAAACTTTAGCAATCTTTATTGAAGCTTTAAACAGTATTGAAGGAACGAAAGTTACTATCGAAGACATTATGAAAGGCTCAATAATTTCTAGATTAAAATTATATTTTCAGAGTCCTGATGCAAAAAAACAAACAATTGAATTGTTAGAAGGCACTAAGAAATTTGCAATTGGAAAATTGGAAAAAGAATATAGTGAAAGCGAAAAGTTTAAAAAGGAAACAGAAAAAATTGAAGCGGAGAAACAGCAAATTATAAATTCCTTAACTCATGAAAATTCAGATGACAATATTAAAAAACGAGCTCTTGAAATTGAAGCACTGAAATTAGAAAATGATAGGAAAAAACTTGAAAATCAAATATTGGAATTAGATATATTTAGAAAAAAAACATTAGTTTTAAAAGAATTGTTGATAGACCAATTATTGACACAAGAAGAATTTCAAATATTAATTAACAAGCAACTTTTCATTGCTAAAGTTGGCGATAATATAACACAAGGTTCTAGTGTGTCTGAAATAGAAAACAAATAACTACTGCCAACCCTGGTCAACAATGCACAATCAAATTTACAATAGGCAATTTTAGTCTATTATCTATCCGTCTATTATCTATTATCTCTCTTTTACAACAACTTCCCACTCAAAAACAAGGCCGAAATCGAGAAATAAATAATCAATCCCGTTACGTCTACTAGGGTCGCGACAAAAGGAGCGGAGGCCGTCGCTGGGTCTAATCCTATGCGGCGTAGGACGAAAGGTACTAGGGAGCCCGTTAGCGTTCCCCATAATACAATCGCTACTAGGGAGAGGGATACACTACAAGCGATCCATGCCCAATATTCACCATAGTTATAGATGCCTGTTTTTTGCCACACCATGATGCGGATGAAGCCTATGATTCCTAGGATACCTCCTAATAGTAGTCCGGAGAGGATTTCCTTTTTCATTACGTACCACCAATCGGATAAGTGCAGTTCTTTTAGCGCCATGGCACGAATGATTAGGGAGGCCGCTTGGGAACCTGAATTACCTCCACTGGAAATAATTAAGGGGATGAATAAACCTAGTACTAAGGCTTTGGACAATTCCAATTCGTAATAGCTCATGGCCGAAGCCGTTAGCATTTCGCCCAGGAAGAGGATGATTAACCAAGTCGCTCTTTTGCGCACTAATTCGCCTAGGGTGGTTTTGGTATAGGATAAATCAAGACCTTCGGTACCCCCAAATTTCTGGATGTCTTCGGTATCTCTTTGTTCGATTACGTCGAGGATGTCGTCAATGGTGATGCGGCCTACTAGGCGCCCCAGTTCGTCAACTACTGGGATGGCCTCTAAGTCGTATTTCTGCATGATGCGTGCTACTTCCACGTCTTCGTCGTCAACTTTTACAAAGTTGAGTTTGCGGATGTAGACTTCGCTAATGGGCGTTTTTGTTGAAGTAGTCAGTAAGTCTTTTAGGGATAAGCGGCCTTTTAGGCGGTTTTCGTCGTCTACTACGTAGATGGAGTGGACACGCGATATGTTGGCGGCTTGGATGCGCATTTCTTTGACACAAGTGAGGACGTTCCAGTTTTCGTTTACTTTCACAAGCTCTTTGTGCATGATTCCCCCGGCGGTATCTTCGTCGTAACGCAAAAGCTCCACGATGTCTTTGGCATGCTCCACATCTTCAAGTTCGGAGATTACTTCTTGCTTACGGGTTTTGGAGAGTTCGGCAATGATATCGGCAGCATCGTTGGTTTCTAATTCGTCCAGCTCTTCTGCGATTTCTTTTGGGGATAATTTGCTAAGGATTTTATCCCTTAGGTTTTCGTCTATTTCTAATAAAACCTCGGCGGTTTTTTCACTGTCAAGTAATTTGAAAATATAGGTCGCTTCGTCAAAATCAAGTTCTTCAAGAACCTCTGCGATATCGGCGTGGTGGAAATCATTCAATAAAACTTCCAATTGCTGGTTGTTTTTCTCGTGAATGAGTTGCTCGATTTGCGCTAAGAGTTCTTTACTGATTTTAAACTGCATTGGCTTCTATTTTTTGGGTAAGTTCGATGAACTGTTCTACCGATAATTGTTCAGGACGGAGGTCAAAGATACTATCTTCTTTCAAATTATCCGAGAGGTTGAATGATTTTAAACTATTTCTTAACGTCTTGCGTCGTTGTTGAAATCCGGTTTTCACTACGGTAAAGAAGAGCTTTTCGTTGCAAGGCAAGTGGAAATTTGCTTTTCGGCGGAGGCGGAGTACGCCCGACTTTACTTTTGGGGGCGGATTGAACACGTGCTCGTCTACGGTGAATAGATATTCGGCCTCGTAAAAAGCTTGGGTTAGGACCGAAAGGATGCCATAAACCTTACTCCCTTTTTTGGAGCAGATGCGTTCGGCTACTTCTTTTTGGAACATGCCCGAAAACTCAGGTACTTGTTCGCGCATTTCTAGGCAGCGGAAGACAATTTGGGTCGAAATATTATAGGGGAAGTTTCCGGTAATGGCGAAGGGTTTGCCCTCGAAGACTTCGTTGATGTTGTATTTTAGGAAATCTTTAGAGATGATTTTCCCGTGTAATTTAGGATAATGCGCATTAAGGTAGTCGACTGATTCGGTGTCGATTTCGATGACATAGGTGGTGGTCGGGCGGTCGAGTAAGTACTTGGTGAGTACGCCCATACCGGGACCGATTTCTAGGATGTTATCGTAGCCTTCCAGACCAAGAGTATCGGCGATGTCTTTGGCGATGGATTCATCGGTTAAGAAGTGTTGGCCGAGGTGTTTTTTTGCTTTTACTTGGTTCATGTTGGACTAGGGATTAATGCTCACTAATTAATTCGAGTTCGGTGCGGAAGGCTAACATTTTGTCGCCAAAAAGGCTATGGCCTTCCTCACGCAGGCGGGGTGCGTCTTCGTCGTAGTAGCGTTGCAGGGTTTCTTTGCTATCGCAGCTGTATTGAATGGCATAGGTCATGCCGCCCATTTCTTCTTCCACTAGGACTCTAACCATGCGGGCGTTGGTAAACTTGCCTGTGGCTAGAACATCTTTGATGTGTTTTTCTTGCATCCATTGCATCCACTGGTCGTGAACGCTTTCATGTATGTTGACGGTTACGTTGTAAAGTATCATGAGGTATTCGATTATAAATTGGTATCGCCCCGCAGTTTGCGGTATTTGTTCCGCGAGTCGACAAAGTAAATACTGTCTTCGTGGTGGAAGATCATTTCTTCGTAGAGGGGTTTGGCTTTTTCGCTGTCTTTGAGTTGGGCATTATACACTTCGGCCGAATAGTAGAGGGCTTCGTCTATGTAGATGCATTCTTTGTATTTGGTGATGATTTCGTTGTACTGGGCTAGAGCCTGAGTAAAGTCGCCCATTTTCTCATAGATTTTCCCCATACGCAAAAGCGTTACGGGTACAATTTCGTCTCCTTTGTTTTCTTTTAGGATGGCTTGAAATTGGCCTAGCGCTTCGGATTTTTTATTTTGGTACAACAAGAAATCGGCGCGGGCAAACTTCTTCAAGGCTACTTGAGTAGAATCTTCTACGGTATTGTCGCTGATGAGCAGGAACAAGTCGAGCGCATCGTTTGCAATCAATTGGGTGGGTGCTGATTTTAGGACTTTTAGTTGGTGGGAAGCCCAGTCAAAATCCCCTTTAAAGTAACTGGTTTTGGCGGTTTTCAAACTTGCTTCCTGACCGATAGGGTCGGCTCCCATGTCTTCGTCTACTTGCGAGTAATAGATTAGGGCTTGGTTGAATTTCTCTTCATAGAGGAAGATGTCGCCCAAGGTCATTTTAACTTCAGCCAATTGGTGGCGGTTGATGGGCATGTCCATGGCGCTTTTCAAGATGACTTTGGCTTTCTCGGGATTGTTTAGGTGGAAGGCAGTGAACGTGGCCTGTTGCTCTAAAAGCGGCAGGGTATAAGGACTAACACCATATTTTTCAAGTAAGCCATCCAGTTCTGCGGTAAGGGCAGGGTAGTCTTTTTCTAGGGCGTGGTCGATTTTCATTTCGAGTAGATAGGAATGCGACTGCACTAGTATTTCTAAATCGTTGGTGTTTTCTAGGACAAAAGACAGGATTTCTTGGGCCGAATCTTGGTCGTTATCGCTGATGGCCATTTGCCCCAGGTTGATGATGTCGGCAAACGATTCTGGGTTTCTTTTGTAGATGGCTTTTTGTTGGATGAACGCTTTGCCGTATTCTTTGAGTTGGACGAAATACCAGCTTAAGAAATCATTCCAAAACAAGTCTTGGGTCTTTTGCGCTCTTAGCAACAAGGCTTTTTTCAAGGCATCATTAAACGTCGTATTGCCGTCTTCGGTCATGAAGCGCGACAGTTGGTTTTGGATGATTGGCAGGTTCTGTGGGTTTTTGACCGATTCGTCTAGGAAGGTTTCGATCATCAAGTCGGTATTCCCTTGCTGGCCATAAAGCACCCCCATTTGGAAGTTAAAGCTCAGTTTAGGGTCTTTTTCCAGGGCGGTTTTATAGGCTAGAAGTGCTAAATCGGTTAAGGATTTCCGTTCGAAGATGTAGGCAATGCCATAGACCTCTTGGGCATTCTTTTTGATTTTATCAATAGCTTGGTTGTAGTACTTGTTGGCTTTCTCTAGGTTCTTTTGTAACTGGTAGTTGTAGCCTAGTTCGATCAGGGTACTGTTTTGTTTGTATTTGTCGTACTGGTCTTGGATGGTTTTCTCGGCTTTATCGAATTGCTGGAGTTGCTGGTAGCATTCCACTATCCGTTGGAAGTAGTTGAAATTACCCATATTCCCTTTGAGTAATTCTTGGTAGCTGATGAGTGCTTTTTCGAATTCGCCACGGTCAAAATAATTGTTGGCCAATTGCTCATTTTGAGCAGCAGCACCGAAGGCAATAAATAAGACCAATAAGAGGAGCAGCTTTTTCATGAGATTCCGTTAAAACGAACAATGTACTAAAGTAACACTTTTTGTGCTCGATTAGTACATTGTTTGCTAAATCTTAACTTTTTTAGTTGATGATATCAAATCCGGTATAAGGGCGCAATACTTCTGGGATTACGATACCTTCTGGGGTTTGATAATTTTCTATAATACCCGCTAAAACTCTCGGTAGGGCTAGCGAACTTCCATTTAGCGTGTGGGCTAATTGGGTTTTACCATCTTTACCTTTGAAGCGCAATTTCAAGCGGTTCGCTTGGAAGGTTTCAAAGTTAGACACCGAAGAGATTTCTAACCAGCGGTCTTGTGCGGTTGAGAACACTTCGAAGTCGTAGGTTAACGCTGAGGCGAAACTCATATCACCACCACAAAGGCGGAGGATACGGAACGGCAACTTCAATTCGCGCATGATGTTTTTCACGTGTTCTACCATGCCGTCTAGGGCAGCATAGGAGTTATCTGGGTGTTCGATGCGTACGATTTCTACTTTGTCGAATTGGTGTAGGCGGTTTAATCCTCTTACGTGAGCACCATAAGACCCCGCTTCTCTACGGAAACAAGGTGTATAGCCCGTACATAATACTGGCAATTCGCTTTCCTGCAGGATGACGTCTCGGAATAGATTGGTTACCGGTACTTCGGCGGTAGGGATTAAGTATAAATCGTCTAGGCCTACGTGGTACATTTGGCCTTCCTTATCAGGCAACTGTCCGGTTCCATAACCTGAAGCTTCATTTACCAGGTGAGGCACTTGGTACTCTTGGTAGCCTGCTTCGGTATTTTTATCTAAGAAATAGGCAATAAGGGCACGTTGTAAACGAGCACCTTTCCCTTTGTAAACTGGGAACCCAGCACCGGTGATTTTTACGCCTAATTCGAAGTCGATGATGTCGTATTTTTTAACCAATTCCCAATGCGGTTGTGCCCCTTCGTGTAGGACAGGAATCGCGCCTTCTTCAAAAACGTTTAGGTTTTCTTCCGGTGTTTTCCCTACGGGTACAATATCGGCAGGCAGGTTAGGTAACAAGTACATTTTTTGCATCAATTCGGTTGCAAAAGCATCTAACTTTTCAGAAAGTTCTTTGCTGGATTCTTTGAGCTGACTTGTTTTTAGTTTTAAGATTTCGGCTTTCGCTTTTTCACCATTCTTCATTAGCTCTCCGATGGCCGAGGCTAATTTGTTGGCTTCTCCCAAAGTATTGTCGAGTGCCACTTGGACACCTCTTCTGTTTTCGTCTAATAGGATCACCTCTTCAATGATGGTTTTGGCATCCAGGTGTTTTTTGGCTAAAGCAGTAATTACTTTATCCTTGTTTTCTCTGATGTAACTGATTTGTAACATGACCTTTTCTTTAAGGCGCAAATTTAATGAAATGTTTGATATAACCTCTAGGTTGGATAAAAACTTACGGAGGCTTGTTGGCGTGCCGATTTATTTCAAACAAATTAAAATCAGGAGCCTAGAGGAGCAAA
>CANFZC010000066.1 GCA_947451475.1 Flavobacteriaceae bacterium
GGCTATAACGGTATTTTCACCAATTTCGACGTTGTGTGCGATTTGGATGTGATTGTCTAGTTTGACTCCTTTGCGAATGATGGTAGACCCTAATGTCGCTCGATCTATGGTCGTAGAGGCACCTACATCGACATAATCTTCCATGATTACATTGCCGATTTGGGGAATCTTGGTAAAAGTACCTTCTTCGGTAGGTGCGAATCCGAAGCCGTCAGAACCTATGATGGCACCCGAGTGCATGGTACAATTGGCCCCAATAACTGATTCGGAATAGATCTTCACTCCGGCGAATAAGATAGTATTATCCCCTATGGTTACGTTGTCCCCTACGAAGGAGTTTGGATATATTTTTACATTGTTACCAATGCTTACATTCTTGCCTATATAGCTAAAGCTTCCCAAGTATAAGTTCTCCCCATAGACTACATTTTCTGAAATCACGGAAGGTTGCTCTATGCCCGACTTCATTAGTTTGACTTGGTTGTAATACTCTAGTAGTTTGGAAAAGGCTTGGTACGCATCATCTACTTTGATTAAAGTAGTTTTTAGTTCTTGCTCGGGTTCGAAGCTATGGTTTACTATGGTTATAGTAGCATCGGTAGCGTAGATATGATTGACATACTTAGGATTGGCTAAAAACGTTAGCGAACCTTCAGTACCTTCTTCAATTTTAGCTAATTTGAACACTTCGGCGTTGGGGTTACCTACCACTTCACCTTCTAGAATTTCTGCTATTTGAGCTGCTGTAAACTTCATTGCCACAAAAGTATAAAAAAATCAATTTTAACGGTATAATTCTTCAAGTAGTTTTGGAAAACATATATAATATTTCGTCACTGGCTTTGATAGAGCTTTCAAATTTAATTGGTCTGAGGCTTCTACTACGTCTTCTATGGTTCGGTCTTTCTTTAGAATGCGTATGGGTTCGGCCTCTTTACTGTAGGCTTGATTCTTAATTTTGCCTTTGAAAATAAAGTATTTTGCCTCTTGCTGGGTGATGTGATGTTCGGCGATAAAGCGCGCGGTCATGTTCTCTAGCACTTCGGGCGGGAACTTTTCGCTGTTTAATTTCACTTTGGATAAATCCCTGTTAATGATCATTTTACTTAAACTCGACAAAATAAAGTCGGCGTGATTTTGCCAAACCTTTAAAGCGCTAATGATATCATAATCATCTAATTGAGCAAAGGTATCTAAATCACTATTTGAGAAGTTTTCTAGGGTTACTTTGTGTTGCATAAAGAACTTTAGCGGTGCGCTACATTCTATTTCTACCCCTTTATGGAGTAGTTCTTTGGCACGTTGTAGTGTTTTGGTCAAGGTGAGTTCGGCCACTAAACTTGTTTTGTGTAGGTAGGCTTGCCAGTACATTAGGCGTCTAGCCATTAGGAATTTCTCTATGGAGTAGATGCCTTTTTCTTCCATTACTAGTACGTCTTCTACGACATTCATCATTTGGATTAACCTATCGGAGTTAATGTTACCCTCGGCTACGCCCGAGTAAAAGCTGTCCCGTTTTAGGTAATCCATTCGGTCCATATCGAGTTGGCTCGAAATCAATTGCAGCATGAACTTGCGGTGGTATTCCCCTTTGAAAACTTGGATGGCTAGACTCAACTGTCCGTCAAACTCCTCATTGAGTTTATTCATGAACAGTAACGAAATCGCTTCGTGATTTACTTCTTCTACGATGCTGTGCTCCATGGCGTGTGAGAAAGGTCCGTGTCCGATATCATGTAAAAGAATGGCAATATAAAGTGCATTTTCTTCCTCCTTGGAGAGTACTATCTCTTTGAATCGGAGTACTTCAACGGCTTGCTGCATCATGTGCATGGCACCTAGGGCGTGGTGGAAACGCGTATGGTGGGCACCAGGATACACTAGGTAAGACAAGCCCATTTGGGAAATGCGTCGCAACCTTTGAAAATAAGGATGCTGTATTAAATCGTAGATCAACGTATTGGGGATGGTAATAAAACCATAGATGGGGTCGTTGAATATTTTAAGTTTGTTGGTATTACTCAAAGCTGAATCGGTTTTCGTAAATATAGGCAATTAAGTTAATTCTTTAAAATACTGTTTTAGTACTTTATCGTTTTCCCTCGTGGGTGTAAACACTTCTAGTATGGCAGGTTGGTCGTTAACCGCCCACAATTGTTTCAATCCGTTAGCTAACGATTGATCATCACTGGCGGTAAGGTACTCGAACCTATACATTTTGGCTAGGTGTTCAGCGGTTAGGCAATGAGAAGTTTCAAAATACTTATGAAAGGTTTCGGACTCTTCGTGTCCAGGTAGGATTCTGAAGATACCACCCCCTCCGTTGTTCATAAGGATTATTTTGAAGTTGGACGGAATATAATTATTCCAGAGTGCGTTACTATCGTAGAGAAAGCTGATATCCCCTGTAATTAAAACGGTAGGCTTTTTGCTTCCTACTGCGGCTCCGATGGCGGTAGACGTGCTTCCATCTATACCACTAGTCCCTCTGTTGCAGTATACTTCAATGGATTTATCAAAATCGAACAATTGGGCGTAGCGCACGGCGGCGCTGTTGCTGATTTGCAAATGTGTATTTTGTGGTAGTTCCGACAGGATGGTATTGTATGCCTTGAAATCGGAAAAGGGCACTTGCTTTAAATACGCATCGTGCTTGTTTTTGCGCTCTTGGCGTATGTTTTCGAAGGTCGCTTTGTAGTTACTTTCGACCACTTCTAAGTGGGGCATAAACTGGCTAAAAAACTGATTGGGTGCTACTTGAAAATGTTTTGTTAGTATGCTGAAGGTGTCGTATGCTCTGAGTTCGTCAATATGCCAATGGTGGCGGGGTTTGTATTTTCTCAGGAATGCTTTGATACGTTTGGACACGATCATACCTCCGAAAGTTATTAGTATCCGTGGTTGCAAGCTGGTGAACTCCTTAGTACCAAAGGGCGTGATCAGGGTATCGATATTGTTGATGAACGATGGATGGTGTAGGTTGGATGTTGTTTCAGTCAGCACTACGACCGAGGGGAATTGGGCTAGTTGGTCAATCCAATCCTGTTCGATGCTGTTGGGTGGGCACTCCCCTACTACCACTAATATTTTTTGACTGTGGTTCCACAAGGTAGAGAAGGCTATGATATCTTCTACGCGTACCATGCGATGGGCATTAAAAAGATGTGTTACATTGGCATCGACGCTTAGCTTCGTAGTTGTTTCGTACAAAGGTTCTTCGAAGGGGGCATTGATGTGCACGGGTCCTTTGTGTGCTATGGCAACGTTTATGGCCTCGTTTATAAAGACATCATTGGCTTCTGAAGCTTCCTCCAGCAGGTTGGCATTGTACAACGAATGATTTTTGAAAACATCTTCTTGGCGGATGGTTTGACCATCCCCTATATCAATTTTGTCGTGCGGTCTGTCGGCCGAGATTACGATTAGCGGAATCTGACTATAAAACGCTTCGGCAAAGGCGGGGTAATAATTGAGTAAGGCAGAGCCCGAAGTACAGACCACGGCTACGGGTTTATGCGTTTGCTGGGCAATCCCGAGGGCAAAGAAGGCAGCACAACGTTCGTCAGCTATGCTATAACATCGAAAGTTAGGATTATGGGTGAATCCAATGGTTAGGGGCGCGTTTCGGGAGCCTGGTGAAATTACGATATCGTGAACTCCTTTGGCATTGCAAATCTCTATGATGCTTTGCGCCAAAGGTATTTTAGGATAAATCATTTATTTTTGGTTTCAAAAAACAAAGGTACAAAGGTTGGAAGTTATTTTATACTTTTAACCTTTAATTCTGACATGGCAACACTACAAGTACGACCTTACACCCCTGACGATGCGGCAAGCATCGTGGCGATATTGAATTACTATATTGCAAATTCAACGGCTATTTATGACTATGACTTGCGCACATTGAAGCAGCAGCAGTCCGTTTTGGATGAGAAGCTTTCCAAAGGATTCCCTGTCCTTGTTGTTATGGAAGGTACCCGTTTGGTAGGATTTGGATACTATAGCGAGTTTCGTTTTCGAGCGGCTTATCGGTTTACGGTGGAGCATTCGGTTTATGTACTACCTAATGCGCAGGGACAAGGGATTGGCAAAGCATTGATGGAAGCCCTTATTGAGGAAGCCAAAGCCCAAAACTTACATACCATGATTGCCGTTATCGATGCGGAGAACCAAGATAGCATTGCCTTCCATGAGCGCTTTGGTTTTGCCACCGTGGGGGTCATTAAAGAAAGTGGTTATAAGTTTGACCGTTGGTTGCACAGTGTACTGATGCAGCGGTTTATCTAGACACTTGAAGTAAAAAAAAGGTTACTACTTACTTTTGTAGGAAGAAAAGGGAAAAGCTGGCTATTTACAAGGGGATTGCAAAGGTTTATATGGAGTAACTATGGAGTAACTATGAAGTAACTATGAAGGAACTATGGATTATGTATGCGATATGAGTTGTGCGTTGCGATAAGGATCATCTAGTTTTTCTAGGCGCTTCTCGATATATCGCGCCTTTGGCGAGCCACTCGAAGTGACGGTATTCTGTAGGAAATTGATCTTGTGAGAAGAATCTAAAGCACTACTTTATGGTAAGAGCTTGTAGGAAACCTTACATTTTAAAAATACAAAAACCCGACGCTCCTGAGAACATCGGGTCATTGAAAAAAATTGGGTTATTTCTTGAGTAAGAGGAATTAAATAATTTCGATACCGTGGTGCTCTAGGATAGCCAGCAGGTAGATGCTTTGATTGGCGTCGTATTTTTCGATACCGCTTTGGTACCATTTTTCTATAACGTCGATTTGGAACGGCGTATAACCTTCATCGCTGATGCTCATTCCTAACATACCCGCTAGTAGAAAATCTTCCAACACCTTGTTGGTTACAATCAATTGCGGGATTCCGTATTCTACATTCCCATTCATGCTTTCATAATTTAATCGTCCTTGTTGGAAACCATCTTTATAGGCTTCATTGGACTCTTTTTTATTTAGTTTGGCATAAGGATTTTGACCTATGGCGTACCCTTCTAAATAATCTTGTCGGTATATAGGATTGAAAATATCTTTCATAAATAAGTGGTGTGGCTTTTATTATTTAATCCAAAACTATTAACTATTTAACAACGTTAAGTTAAAAATCGTTAAACGGATAAAAAACTCTTTAAACCACAAGGGGTGTGACGTTAGTCGATATTATTACTAAAAAATCCCGATGAATTTCTGCATCGGGATTAGTATTCTACTAGTGAATTTCGGCTTACTTGTTTTTAATCCAGTTGATTATTTCTGGATCGGTGGGTAATGTACGAGGGGAAAGTACTTTTACTAATTGTCCGTCTTCATTAATTAAATATTTCTGAAAGTTCCATTCCACCTCACTGTCTTGGAGTCCGTTTCTCTTTTTCTCGGTTAGGAATTGGTATACCGCATGTTTGTCGCTACCTTTTACAGATATCTTGCTCATCATGGGAAAGGTTACGCCGTAATTGGCTTTACAGAACGTGGCGATTTGGTCGTTGGTTCCGGGTTCTTGCGCACCGAAGTTATTGGCTGGAAAGCCTACGATGACGAAGTTTTTGTCTTTGTATTTTTCGTAGATTGACTCTAAGTCTTTGTATTGCGGTGTTAAACCACATTCTGATGCCGTATTGACTACTAGTATTTTTTTGCCTTTAAGGCTGGCAAAGTCAAAGATTTTCCCGTGTAGGTCGGTTACTTTAAATTGATAAATCGTTTCTGCTTTAAGCTCTGAATTCATGGTGTGGTGTTTATTGGTTGTAGCAACCGGTTTGGTTTGGGCGTCATTTTGGGAAGTCCAAAGCAGCCCTAAAGTGCAGGATAAAAGTATAAAATTTCTCATGTTGTATTTTTTTATAAAAGTAAGCAAACAAAGTCTAAAGAGCAGTTAGACCACTCTTAAAGTTTTGATAAAAAAAAGAGCTCAACGACTTAATCAATCGTTGAGCTCTTAACAAACATGATAGAACTATTAGTTTCTACCAACCAAAACAAAATGAAAAACCTCATAGCAGATTCTTCCCTAACTCTAGTATTGAAACAAGGTACTATTATATTTCCCTACCCAATAAGATGTTAAAGTTTTAGTTTTTAGTTTTGAATTGGGATTTATTCAGTTTGTTATTGAAATAAAAAAAAGGTTCACTTGCGTGAACCTTTTTTTTATTTCTTTCTGTAATGTTTTCTGTAGCTTGGGTAGGCTAAGGCGCCGATGGCAGTCATACCTCCGAGGGTGAGCCATATCCAGCTGAGGGATTTGGCTTCTCCACTGGCATAAGAATGGAGTCCGACTAAGTGGAAGTTTACCCCATAATACGTAAACAAGATGGATACAAAGGCATATAAAGCCATTAAGTTGAAGAGCCATTTGTTGCGGAAATAGGGAACGAAACGGGCGTGAATTACGAAGGCATAGATCATGATACTGATTAAGGCCCAAGTTTCTTTTGGATCCCAGCCCCAGTAGCGCCCCCAACTTTCGTTGGCCCATTGCCCCCCTAAGAAGTTTCCGATGGTTAACATGACTAAGCCTATGGTTAAAGCCATTTCGTTGATATAGGTAATTTCTTGGATGTTGAGTTCCATGCGGGCTTTGTTCTTTTTGGTGGTGAACATGATTAGAATCAGAGACACAAAACCTAAAATAGCACCTAGGGCAAACGGACCATAGCTGGCCACAATTACTGCTACGTGGATCATTAACCAATAGGAGTTCAACACCGGCTGCAAGTTGGCTATCTCGGGATCAATCCAATTGGCATAAGCAGCGGTAAGTATCATTGCCGTTACGAAGGCACAAGAAGCCACTGTAAGTTTAGATTTGCGGTCGAAGGCCAATCCAAAGAACATGGTAGACCAGGCTACGTATACTATGGCTTCGTAGGCATTACTCCAAGGGGCGTGCCCTGAAATATACCAACGAGCGATTAGACCTAAGGTATGAATGGCAAACAACAAACCGACTAATACATGGAAGAAGTTGACGGTTACTGCTAAGGCTTTGGATTCTTTGAAGATTTGAATGATGGTAAACAATAACATTAGTATGGCTACGATAAGGTAGGCATAGGGCAATTTTTGGAACACATCGTATTTGTTGTAAAGAATCTCGTAACTGATTTTTTCATCACTTGGCCGTACTGCTTTTCCAAATTTCTTTTGGTAGGTATCCATGCCCGAAAGCATTGTATTGGCTAGGGTATATTTCTTGGTGATGGCGCCTTTCATTAACTCATCTAGGTACAGCGGTAAAGCCGTTTTGATGGTATCTAAAGCCGTTCCCGTGGCGTGTTCGATTTCGAGGTAGGACACCCATTTATTATTTTCGTCTTTTGGGATTGGGAAGATGCGTAGAATTTTGCCGCTTAGGGCCGCATTCAAAAGGTTTACCTTCTTATCCGTTTCGATAAAGTCTTTTTGGAACTGATCTGGGTTGGCCGCCTTATACGCTTCATCCAAATAGGGCGAAAGTTTGTAGTTTCCTCTTGAATCAAAGCAAGAGCGGAAAGTTGCAAACTTATCAGTGGATTTGATGCCCAAGATTTTGCGGATGCTATCGTTTCCGCTTTTGATGTAAATTAAGGGAGTTTCAAACCAAACCGTTGGGAACTGCGTCATGGAGATGAAGGCCTGGTCGGAGTTCAAACCGTGGTAGGTATCGCTATGGCTGACCTTACGCAGCAACTCAGAAGAAAACGTATTAATAGGCTTCATTCGTCCCCCTTCGTCTTGAATTACGAGTCGGCCGAACTGAGCCGCTTGAGCCTCTGGGACTTTATAGAAGTTGAGGATGGAATCGATTTGTTTTTGTGCAGGCACCCTATTTCTAGTAGCCCTATTGTTTTGGCTAAACCCTTGGAAAGCAAATAAAAACAATAGTAGTACCGTCAGAGTAGCTTTTTTCTTTTTGACGTTTTCTAGTTTGCGCTTGATATCGGCAAAGCGGGTGTTTTTCACGAAGAGAATGGCTAGCATGGCGAAGAACAAGAGGTAATATCCAATATAGGTTATGGTTGTACCCCAGAAATCGTGGTTTACGGAAAGTACGGTACCTTTTTCATCAGGGTCGAAGGAGGCTTGGAAGAAGCGGTAGCCTTCGTGGTCAAGGATGTGGTTCATATAGATGCGGGCATCGAATTTCTTTTTACCTTCGGTTACGGTTACTTTACTTTCGAAGGACGAGAAGCTTTTCTCGGTACCCGGATATTTAAGCGCTACGAAATCATTTAATTTGAGGCTGAATGGCAAGTCGTATACTTTACTACCATAGAAAATGGTAAATTCTAGTGTGCCCACCTTCACGACTTTTGGTTCGCCTTGCTTTCCTTTTGCCCCTGTGATGGTTACTTGTTGTTGCTTGCCGCCCGACTTCACTGTCAGCGTCAATGCATTTTCGCCGTTTTTAGCTTTATAATTTCCACTTGACACATAATCGATGATCCCTTTTTTAGGTTGGTCAGGAATTACAAACTGAGCGCCCCCTAGATTATATAGAGAACGGTACATTAGAGGTCCGGCCGCATTCTTAGTCACAGTGCCTTGTAACTTATCGGCCATGCGCATGAACTGTCCGTCAAAAGGCGTTGTGATGGTATTATTTTGCGTATCGATATTGATAGCGCCTTGGGTAGGTTTGTTGAGCGCAAATAGCACATTGTGAATATCTTGCACTTCCCCTTCTTTCAGGAAATGTTCGTTACGCATACCACTGCCCGACTCTACTAACTTAAGATACATAGCGCCAGTAGGCGTTTCCTTGATGGTTTTCTTGACGTCCATTTGGAAATCATTGTAGTCAATTTCGAATGGTGTATCGGCAAAGCTTTCATTCATGGAAAAATCATTGCTGGTCGCTTGCGATAGCAGTAATGGTTTTTCGAAGATGCGGCGTTTGAGCTGGCCCTGGTACTGCCCATCCACCCATACGGTCAGAAAGCATTTGTCGGAATAGAACTGCTTTGCCACAGCACCTTCACGGATAGGCATCATGCCTTCAAAACTGATGTAGCGGGTAATAAACGCCCCGGTGATGATAAAAATGAATGCCAAGTGCAGCATTAGTGTGGCCCATTTCTCTTTTTTGTAGAGTTGGTATCGTTTAATATTCCCAAAAAAATTGATCATAAAGAATAACATGATGGCTTCAAACCACCAAGCGTTGTAGATGTAAATGCGGGCGGTATCGGTATTGTATTTGCTTTCGATAAACGTTCCTGCGGCCATGGCTGTGGCAAAACCAAGAAATAAAATAGCCATTAAACGAGTAGAAAATAGAACGGAGTATAATTTTTTTTCCATGGGTTGGAAGTGGATTTTAAAAGTGTAACAAAAGTAAATTAAAATTGTTGATTTTTTTGTTTTTAAAGTTGGGTTTTTTTCTTGAAAAGGTGGTAAGGTTCTAAGGCACTTAGGAGCTGAGGCACTAAGTTTTTATAAAAGTGGTTAAGTAGTGGCATATTTATGTTGATGAGCTCCCTTCTTTGCAGCCTTAGTTGTAAATCTTACTAGCGTTTGAATCGGTTCATAGCGTAACACTTGAATACAAAAGCAACTGCTATTTTTGTTATATTTGAGACGCTCTAAAGGCGGGTTATCCTTGTACGGACTTTAGATACTGTTTCCATTAACCATTTAGCATGAAGAATCTACTCCTACCCTTTTTGTTTTTGACCAGTAGTTCCTTTTGTCAACAGTTCCTAACTGCTGGAGACTATGACGGTACCTTGAGTCTTGCTTTTAATCCGAAGACTCAGATTGTAACGGGCTATTATGAAAATCATACGGGAGACGACGATAAATTTTCATGTGTTTTTTATCTTGAAGGAACGGTTACCGGAACTCAATTTAAAATACAGACCTATTTCCCAAATGATAAATCAGATGACTTAATTGAAGGGGATATGGAATTAGTTGACCCTAAAGCATTAAAAATAAAACTTCCAGAAGAGCATGGAGGTTGTTGGAATGTGGAACATTTTGCCGATGAACCCGTTCGTTTTGAACTTTACAAAGCCACAAAGTGGATTCAAATTAATTATACCATCAAAGAGAAAGTGCCTCTTTACCGCTCAAAAAATGAGGTAAAGAAGATGAAATCCTTTTTGGTTAAAAATGATTTGGTTTATGTTGAAAAAATTGAAGAGGGTTGGGCCTATACGACTTATTTTGGTAAGCGAACCGTTAAGGGCTGGATTAAAATAAGCGACCTAAACGAACTCAGCAACCATTAAATTAGTACTAAAAAAACAGCTTAAACTATGAAAAAGACCTTGCTTTTTACTTTGGCCCTTGCCGTCTCCTTTACACTAGGATTTGCATTCAATAATTATGTAGTTAAACCAGCACTGCATTCCACGGAGCTCAAAAAAGTAACGGGTATTGGGGGTATTTTTTTTAAATGCAAGGATCCTAAAAAAGTGAGGGAGTGGTATGCCGCTAACCTTGGCATCAACACCAACCCCTACGGGTCGGTTTTTGAATGGTATCAAGGATCCGATAACACCCAAAAAGGATTTTCACAATGGAGTCCGTTCAAAGAAACCACGACCTATTTCAAACCTTCTGAAAAGGACTTTATGATTAATTATCGCGTGGCTGACTTAGTTGGTTTAGTGGGCCAATTAAAAAAAGACGGAGTTACGATTTGCGACTCCCTTGAAGTCGAAAGCTATGGTAAATTTATACACATCATGGACATAGAAGGCAACAAAATTGAATTGTGGGAGCCTAATGATGTTGAATATGAAAAAATGGGAGTACAAATGGGCTTGAAGACAACCAAATAGAGCAAAGGTTTAGTGCCCCCTTTGTGATTGGGAACTAATCAGTTATAGTTTGAGAAATTGACCCCGAGAACTCACTTGAGTTTATTCGTTGATTTGATTATATTTGTGATGAAATTTACACTTAAAACAACTAATGAACAGCACTCTAATCCATAAGTATTCACAGCTCAAACCTTCCTTGTTTTTAGTACCGCTAGGCCTTTTATTGGCGCTGGTTATAGCGCTGTACAGTCAGCATGCCTTGAGTGTTGATCAGTATGTTGCCATTCAAAAGAGCTACTTTCTGCAGATCAATGCCACCTTATCACAGTTTCCTGTGCTTATTTATAACCTTACCCAACTGGGGGATGCTTTGATCTTTTTATCGCTATTATCCCTGTTCGTTATTTATGCACCGAAACTGTGGGAAGCCTTATTATCGGCCTCCCTAGTATCTGCTATTTTTTCTAACGTATTTAAGAGCCTCTTTGCTGTACCCCGTCCCGCCGCTATGTTTGACCCTACTAGCTTTACTATTATTGGGAAAACATTGACAGGACATAACAGTTTGCCTTCCGGTCATTCTATTACTATTTTTACGATACTTACCGTATTGTTGTTTTCTTTTATGCCTACTAAATTAGCCCGTAAAATACTTTGGACTACAGGCATCATCCTTGCGGGATTATTGCTGGTCTTTACCCGTGTGGGGGTTGGAGCTCATTATCCGCTGGATGTACTCACGGGAAGTATTATTGGCTATATATCAGGACTTGCCGGACTTTTCATTTGCAGACGTTATAAACTATGGAATTGGATAAACGATAAGAAATACTATCCCGTCTTCATGGTTTTGTTTCTGGTTTGTTTTATTGTCATCACCGGAAAGGTTTTGCATGAGCCGTTGCTTATATTTTATTTGACCTTAGTTGGTTTGGCCGTTTCACTCTATAAAATTATTTATGTTTACGTTAAAAAATAATAGTAAAATCACGCATTTTGTTGCGATACTGAGTGTCCTTACTTTTTTATTCTTTCACCTCCCCTTTTACACCTTTGTGTTTAATAATGTTGATTATAAAAGTTTTAATGGTATAACCATCATTATTAGTTTAATCATTTTGATGTTGGTTTTAAACGCTTTTGTTTTTTACCTGCTTTTTTCTCTGTCGCGTTATTTGGGCAAATTTTTATTGGTACTATTCTTTATTGGCAATGCCATTGCGGTATACTTTATTAACACCTATAGTGTCATCATTGACGAGAGCATGATTGGGAATGTACTGAATACCCAATATTCGGAAGCCAGCAGTTTTTTCTCTTTTAAACTGATCGCTTATATCGTCTTTTTTGGTGTGCTTCCCAGTCTTTACATTATCAAAGCCAAAATAATAACGGTACCCTTTAAAAAGTTTATGGTGACCGTTTCGCTTACGTTACTCTTTGTTTTACTGTTAGTCTTCGCCAATGCCAGCAATTGGTTGTGGATTGATAAAAATTCGAAAACCTTGGGCGGACTGGCTATGCCTTGGTCGTATACCGTGAATATTTCTCTTTTTTATACCCATCAAGCCCAAAAAAACCGGAAGGAAATTATGTTACCTAATGCTACCCAAAAAGATAATGAAAAAGCGGTAGTCGTTTTGGTTATTGGAGAATCAGCAAGAAGTGAAAATTTTTCATTGTATGGTTACTCCAAAAACACCAATCCGTTGCTATCCAAAATTCCGAATGTATATCACTTTGCGGCTAATTCTGTTGCCACCTATACTACTGCTGGAGTTAAAGGGATATTAGAGCATACGAACTCGGATGATTTATATGAAATACTGCCCAATTATCTTAATCGAAATAACGTGGACGTTGTATGGAGAACGAACAATTGGGGCGAACCACCGATACATATCAAAAATTATCAAAACCGAGAATTTTTAACGCCCAACTGTAAGGGAGCTGGATGTGAATATGATGAACTATTATTATCGGGCTTAAAAGAACAAATAAAAGCCTGTACGAAAAATAAAGTACTGATTGTATTGCATACGAGCACCAGTCATGGTCCCACTTACAGCAAAAAATACCCGCCGCAATTTGAGACCTTTAAACCCGTTTGTAATAGTGTAGAATTAGGAAAATGTTCGCACGAAGAATTGATCAATGCTTATGATAATACGATTGTTTACACGGACTATATCTTATCTCAGGTTATTAAAGACTTAAAAGAACTCAAAGAATATAAAAGCACCATGATTTTTGTTTCAGACCATGGGGAATCCTTGGGTGAAAAGAATCTTTATATGCACGGATTGCCCTTAAGTATTGCGCCAAAAGAACAATATGAAATCCCCTTTATCGTGTGGGTATCGGAGGGTTCCAAAACACTTAAACCCAATACCCTATTATCTCAAACTAATGTATTTCATAGTGTCATGAACTTTTTGGGAATGGAAAGTCCGATTTATGACGAGAAGATGAATATTTTTAAGTAAGTCGGTTCTAGGCATTATAGACGACGCGCTGCAGGCAGGGCTGATAGGTAATAGATCTTTTCTAACTAAATATTGTATACCTTAGTGTTTTACTGTTGCACTTTTTAACCCTTACTGACTTATGAAAAACTTTTTGAGTGTTGTCTCCATCGCGTTGTTATCCCTTTCTTGTCACAACGACGCAGTGGAATTTAATGGCCTTGAACCTTTGGCTCTA
>CANFZC010000067.1 GCA_947451475.1 Flavobacteriaceae bacterium
TTAAGACCAAGAGCAAAAAGATATTTGGGTATTCGTGGCTTTCTTTTTTATTATTATCCGCAAACGTTATAGTTAAAAACTACTTAATTAAGTTGTAAAATAATCATTTCCAACTTTGTAAATTTGGCCGTTCGACCCTAAAAAAACCACTATGATTATAAATACCGAACTGGAATACAAAGGTGATTTATTTCCGTCTCAAATTATATCTTATAAACAAGAAGTTGATTCCATAGATTTTCATACCGATAATAATGTCATCCTGCGGGTAACGGTGTTACGCGATAGTATGATACGCTTCCGCTTTACTGCCAAAGGGTATTTCAGTAACGATTTCTCTTATGCCATTGATAAAACACAATCACATGGCTACAACGTGTTGGAGGTAACTGAGGAAGAGGACCATTACCGTATCAAAACATCAAAAGTTTATGTAGTAGTACAAAAACACGATTGCCGTGTGGGTATTTATGAATTGGACGGTACCACGATCCTAGAAGATGAAATGGGGTTCCATTGGGAAGAATGCTTCGAGTATGGCGGTAATATTGTGAAAATGAGTAAAGCTTCTCATGATGGAGAAAGCTTTTATGGCTTAGGAGATAAAGCAACGCATTTAAATTTGAAAGGCAAACGCCTAGAGAATTTTGCCACCGATCAATACGCTTTTCATAAAGACCAAGAGCCCTTATACAAAGTAGTGCCTTTTTATATAGGGTTACACCACAATAAAGCCTACGGTATTTTCTTTGACAATACCTTCCGTTCGTTCTTTGACTTCAGTCACGAGCGTAAAGGGGTCACTAGTTTTTGGGCTGATGGAGGCGAAATGAATTATTATTTCATTTACGGACCCAAAATGAGTGATGTAGTAACGACCTACACCCACTTAACAGGAAAACCTGAATTACCACCCTTATGGACGTTAGGATACCACCAATGCAAATGGAGTTACTATCCAGAAAGCCGAGTGAAAGAGGTAACCGATAAATTTAGAGAATTGCAAATTCCATGTGATGCCATTTATTTGGATATCGATTATATGGACGGCTTCCGCTGTTTTACGTGGAATAAAGAATACTTCCCTGATCCAAAGAAAATGGTGGCCGACTTAGCCAAAGACGGTTTTAAAACCATAGTCATCATTGATCCAGGAATTAAAATAGATAAAGACTATTCCGTTTATAAAGAAGCTTTAGAGAAAGATTATTTCTGTAAAAGAGCCGATGGACCTTATATGAAAGGTAAAGTATGGCCAGGTGAATGCAATTTCCCTGATTATACCAATCCTGAAGTGAGAGAATGGTGGGCAGGATTATTCAAAGAATTAGTCTCAGAAGTAGGAGTGAAAGGGGTATGGAATGATATGAACGAACCCGCCGTTATGGAGGTGCCTAATAAAACCTTCCCAATGGACGTACGCCATAATTACGATGGTAACAATTGCAGTCATAGAAAAGCACACAACGTATATGGAACACAAATGGCAAGAGCTACTTATGAAGGCGTTAAGCGTTTTGCTTATCCTAAAAGACCTTTTGTAATTACTCGTTCAGCTTATTCAGGGGCACAACGCTATACTTCTTCTTGGACGGGAGATAATGTGGCTACTTGGGAACATTTATGGATTGCCAATATACAAATGCAACGCATGTCCATTTCAGGAATGGGATTCACCGGTTCTGATATTGGCGGTTTTGCCGAGCAACCTTCAGCCGAATTATACGCCCGTTGGATACAATTAGGCGTTTTCCATCCGTTTTGTAGAACGCATTCTTCCGGACACCACGGAGACCAAGAACCATGGAGTTTTGGTGAGGAAGTCATCGACATCACAAGAAAGTTTGTGGAATTACGCTACCAATTGTTGCCTTATTTATACACCATGTTTTGGCAATACATTAACGATGGTATTCCAATGCTGAAACCCTTAGTTTATTTTGATCAAGAGGATACACAAACGCATTACCGTACGGATGAATTTATTTTTGGTAACCAAATATTAGTTTGTCCTATTCTAGAACCTAACGCCCAAGGAAGACGTATGTATATGCCACAAGGGAATTGGTATAACTTTTGGACCAACGAATTAGTTAAAGGTAAAAAAGAATTATGGGTAAAGACTGATTTTGATCAAATTCCGCTATTCATTAAGGAAGGGGCAATAATTCCAAAATACCCAGTCCAACAATATGTGGGACAAATTGAATCTCCTGAACTGTCATTAGACGTGTATTTTAAATTAGGGAAAGAGAAATCATATGTATATGAAGACGCTCAAGATGGTTATGATTATAACAAAGGAAGATACAGTTACAAAACCTTTACCTTAAACGGAAAAGAGAACGAAATGTTCATTACTCAGCACAAAGAAGGTTCATTTGAAACCCAATATCAAACCATCAAATTCAATTTTAAAGGATTGCCTTTCAAAATAAAAGGAATTGAAATTGATAATGAAACCATCATTTTTGATAAAAAACTACTGGATTTAGAAAGTGGTATAATAATCGATAAAGATTTTACCGAATTGCATTTGATAGGGGTTTAATTTCTAACTTTGTAAGTCTAAATAATGTCTTATGAAAAAAAGAATTCTATTCTTGGTGTCCATTGCAGCGCTTATCGTTGTTTCTTGTGCCAAAAACCCATTCACTGGGAAAAGTACAATGGCCCTCGTGGATAATAGTCAAATATTCCCCTCAGCGTTTCAACAATACGGAACGTTCTTAAATGAAAATAAAGTAGTTTCAGGAACTACTGATGCTAAGAGAGTAGAAATAGTAGGTATGAAAATCAAAGCTGCTGCCGAGAAATGGTTGAATGCAAACGGAAATACCGATTATTTAAAAGATTATAAATGGGAATACCATTTAGTTGAAAATAAAGAAGTCAATGCATGGTGCATGCCAGGAGGTAAAATTGTAGTGTATTCCGGTATTTTACCCATTACGCAAGATGAAGCAGGATTAGCAACCGTAATGGGACACGAAGTATCTCATGCCTTAGCCAATCATGGACAACAACGTATGAGTGCTGGGTTATTACAACAAGCCGGTGCCGCTGGAGTGGCGCTAGCCACAGGTAGTAAAAGTTCTGAAACGCAACAATTAGCTATGTTAGCCTATTCAGGTGTATCTCAGTATGGGGCAATGCTGCCTTTTAGCCGCAGCCATGAAAGTGAAGCCGATATGATTGGATTAAAATTAATGGCCATTGCGGGGTATAATCCAGATAAAGCCGTTGCATTTTGGGAACGTATGTCTAAAGCTTCAGGAGGAAACAAACCATCTGAGTTCATGAGTACCCACCCTTCGGATGAAACCAGGATAGCGGCCATAAGGAGATTAATTCCTGAGGCAAAAGCAGAAGCCGCCAAATTTGGAGTGAAATTTTAAGTGTAAATAAACTATATTTGAATCCCGAGACATCGGGATTTTTTTATTTAATTGAGATAGTTATGCCAATACTTCCAAAAGGTCATCCAAAATTACTTAACGCATGGGCGTTTTACGATTGGGCCAACTCTGTTTATAGTCTAGTAATTGCTTCAGCAGTCTTTCCTATTTTTTATAATGCTTTGTTTAATAAAGACAATCCCTATATAGTAGTTTTCGGCTATAACTTTAAAAACTCAGCCTTAATTAGTTTTGTGACAGCAATTGCATTTTTATGTGTAGCGTTATTTTCGCCTTTGCTCTCAGGTATAGCTGATTACATGGGTAATAAAAAAATATTCATGCGAATATTTAATTATATAGGCGCTATATCGTGTATCGGTTTGTATTTTTTTGATTTAAATAATGTTCTACTCGGTTTAACCTTTTATTTTTTTGGACTTATTGGTTTTTGGGGTAGTTTGGTGTTCTATAACTCATATCTACCTGATATTGCTTTTCCAGAGCAACAAGATAAAGTCAGTGCCAAAGGGTATTCTTTAGGATATGTAGGGAGTGTGATTTTACTAATTGTAAATTTAGCCATGATAATGAAACCAGATTGGTTTCATATAACTAATTCACCTGATAATCCCGCCTCTATGAAAGCTATGAGGTATTCTTTTGCCATGGTAGGTATCTGGTGGATTGTCTTTAGTAAGTATACTTATTTTTATTTACCCAAAGGAAATTCAAACAAACAAAAAGTTACGCCAGCAGTCATCTTTAATGGTTTTAGAGAATTAAAAAAAGTATGGGGAATGCTCCAAAAAGAGGTTCCGCTTAAAAGATATTTATTAAGCTTTTTTGTATTTAGTATGGCGGTGCAAACCGTGATGTTGGTTGCCACATATTTTGGAGCCCAAGAAATTAAATGGAAAAATGCCGATGAAAGTCAAATTGGTTTGATTACTTGTATTTTATTGATTCAATTAATTGCTATAGCAGGAGCTATAATAACTTCAAGAGCCTCCGCCAAATATGGTAATATCAAGGTGTTAATTGTATTAAATGCCTTTTGGTTTTTGTTGTGCGGATTTGCCTATTTTATCACAACACCACTTGAGTTTTATACGATGGCAAGTTTAGTCGGACTAGTAATGGGAGGAATTCAATCCTTAGGACGTTCCACCTATTCAAAGTTACTCCCAGAGACAGAGGATACGGCTTCTTTTTTTAGTTTTTACGATGTCTCGGAAAAAGTTGGAATTGTTATCGGAATGATGGTTTACGGATTAATTGACCAAATTACAGGTAGCCCAAGATTTGCAATCGTGTTTTTGGGATTGTTTTTCTTGTCCGGATTGCTTTTATTGTTGAGAATCCCAAAAAAAACCTTGTCATAATTTTAAAAAAAATTATATTTGAACTTTATTTACAAAAACCGTTATGAAAAACATAAAACTTTTAGCTGGAATCTTTCTATTTCTTTCAGTTTTCACCTTTAATTCTTGTGATACCGAGCCAATAGATCCGGGAATTAATATTGATGATTTCAATCAATCTTGTCAAACACCAAGTAATTTCATAGTAAGTAATTTTTTTAACGGCAACTCAGTTATTTTGAGTTGGGTTCCCGAAGGAAATGAAGCAACATGGACTATTGAATATGGTCCAGTAGGATTTGCACAAGGGACAGGGACTATGGTAAATGCTTCTGAAACACCTTTTACGTTAGCTGGACTAAACGCGAATAATAGCTATAGTTTTTATTTAAGAGCTAATTGCGGCTCCAATGCTACTAGTGACTGGGTGGGTCCAATCAATGTGGCAGCTTCATCCAATCCTAATTGTCCAAATCCGTTAGCCTTAAGTGGATTACGTAATGCTACAGTTCCAACTACAGTTGAGATTTCTTGGACAGCTGGAGGTACAGAAACTTCTTGGCAAGTGCAATATGGCCCTTCTGGTTTTTTATTGGGTTCGGGAACTTTAGTAACGACCAATACAACATCTAAGCAAATTTCGGGCATTGCAACAACAGGCTCTTATGATTTTTACGTAAGATCTAGTTGTTCTAGCAGTGAAGCAAGCAATTGGGTAGGTCCATTAACTGTGCAACCCGTTACATCGGTTGATTGTCCAATCCCTACTGCTTTAACAGCTCTAAGAGATACTACAGTAACGACTGATGTAGTTTTAACGTGGACTGCTCCCGCTACAATTACTTCTTGGCAAATTCAATATGGAGTAAGTGGATTTACCTTGGGTTCGGGAACAATTGTTACAGCAACTGCTAGTCCATTTACACTTAATAATATCCCTGATGCCAATGGTTATGATTTTTATATTAGATCAAATTGTTCTACGACCGAAAACAGTGAATGGATTGCAATTCCAGCACATGTAAGCGGAAATGTTGTGCCAAGTGAGTTCTTCGTTAAAGTAGATGATACAGAATATATTGAGAATTATATAAATGCAGGTACAATAACGGGTACCCCAAATTATATCAGTGTTTTTGGAGTGAAAAGTGGAAGTCAATTCGTTGGAATTTTAATTGATGATACCTTAGCAGAAGGAGCTACCTATGATATGACAGGTCTACCTAATTCATCAGTAAAAGGACAATACAGACTAAATAACGTTAACTATGATTCTACTATTGGAAGTGTAACCATAGAGTCTAAAACAGCAACAAGAATTAAAGGTACATTTACTTTTACAGCTAGCTATAGTTACACAAATACCAGCGGAGAAGTAATCACATTTACTCACGAAATTACCGAAGGTGCATTTGATGTTAACTATTAACAATAGTATATAAAATTTAAAATCCGCCATGTCGGCGGATTTTTTTTTTGGCACAATCCTTGTCTAAATATAGTGCGGATCGATAGTATGTTCTTATACACCGATTTTAAGCCATTTCAATTGTATTACATCGATTTTAATTTATTTCTTTAAAAAGTTGTCCTACATTTGTTCCTCATTGCCTAATTTTAAATGTCATTTTGACCTAAATATACATCATGTCAAACCACAATATAATTTCTTTTGACAATCTGTCATTACAAGAATTTGATACAGAAACTGATTTAATTCCGCTGTTGACTCCAGAGGATGAAGAAGAAATGAATAATGAAGAACTTCCTGAGTCATTACCAATACTGCCGTTACGAAATACGGTACTCTTTCCAGGTGTCGTAATTCCCATTTCGGCGGGACGAGATAAATCAATTAAATTAATAAATGATGCCAATGCTGGAAATAAAATCATTGGAGTAGTGGCGCAGAAGAATGAAGAAGACGAAGATCCTACCAAAAACGATATTTACTCGGTTGGAACAGTTGCCCAAATTCTTAGAGTACTTAAAATGCCAGATGGTAATGTAACAGTCATTCTACAGGGTAAAAAGCGTTTTGCTATTGATGCTGTTACTAGTGAAAAGCCCTACTTGAAAGCTACTATAAAAGAAGTGGATGAAGTAAGGCCTAGTCAACACGATTCTGAATTCCAAGCCATTATTGATTCCATTAGAGAATTGGCAATCCAAATTATCAAAGAGAGTCCAAACATTCCCACCGAGGCTACCTTTGCTATTAAAAACATAGAGAGCCAATCGTTCTTAATCAATTTTGTTTCATCTAACATGAACCTTACTGTTAAGGAGAAACAAGACTTATTAATGATTAATGCACTCAAAGAACGTGCCATGGAGACGCTGCGCTTCATGAATGTAGAATTACAGAAACTGGAATTGAAAAATGACATTCAGTCAAAGGTTCGTTTTGACTTAGACCAACAACAACGTGAATATTTCTTGCACCAACAAATGAAAACCATCCAGGAAGAACTTGGGGGTGTTTCCTATGAGCAGGAAATTGAAGAGATGAGAGTTAAGGCCAAATCAAAAACATGGGATGATAAAACGGCTAAACATTTTGAAAAGGAAATTTCTAAAATGCAGCGCATGAATCCACAAGCCCCTGATTTTGGAATTCAAAGAAACTACTTAGAACTGTTCTTAGAACTGCCTTGGAACCATTACAGTAAAGATAATTTTGATTTAAAACGCGCGCAAAAAATTATCGACCGCGACCATTTCGGTTTGGAAGATGTTAAGAAAAGAATCATTGAACATCTAGCCGTATTAAAGCTTCGAAATGATATGAAATCGCCAATTATTTGTTTGACTGGCCCTCCAGGAGTGGGTAAAACATCTATAGGGAAATCTATTGCAGAAGCTTTGGGTAGAGAATATGTGCGTATTTCATTAGGTGGATTGCGAGATGAAGCTGAAATAAGAGGCCACCGTAAAACCTATATCGGAGCTATGCCCGGTAGAATTATTCAGAGTTTAAAAAAAGCAGGCACTTCTAATCCAGTATTTGTATTAGATGAAATAGACAAGCTCTCAAATAGTCATCAAGGTGATCCATCTTCAGCTTTGTTGGAAGTTTTAGATCCAGAGCAAAACAATGAATTTTATGATAATTTCCTAGAAATGGGGTATGATCTATCTAAAGTGATGTTCATTGCTACTTCTAATAATATGGCTGCCATTCAACCGGCTTTGAAAGACAGAATGGAAGTGATTAAAATGACGGGCTATACTATTGAAGAAAAAACAGAAATAGCGCGCCAACATTTATTGCCAAAGCAATTAAAGGAACATGGATTAACTACTAAAGATTTTACTATTGGTAAAAAACAATTAGAAAAAATCGTGGAAGGATATACACGCGAATCAGGTGTGCGTAATTTGGAAACAAAAATTGCTCAAGTCATCCGAAATGCAGCCAAGTCGGTTGCCATGGAAGAAGAGTACAATAAGAAAGTAACAGACGAAGATATTGTTAAGATATTAGGTGCTCCTAAATTGGCTCGAGATAAGTCAGAAAGTAACGATGTGGCCGGAGTAGTTACGGGGCTGGCATGGACTTCAGTAGGGGGAGATATTTTATTCATAGAATCTTTAATTTCTCAAGGAAAGGGCAATCTGACCCTGACGGGTAATTTAGGAACAGTTATGAAAGAATCGGCAACTATTGCCTTAGAATACATCAAAGCCAATGCAGATCTGTTTGGTTTAGAACCCGAAATGATTTCTAAATACAATATTCACCTTCACGTGCCTGAAGGAGCTACACCAAAAGACGGTCCAAGTGCAGGAATTGCTATGCTGACTTCCTTGATTTCATTATTGACCCAACGTAAAGTAAAAAAGAACTTAGCCATGACTGGTGAAATTACTTTACGCGGAAAGGTACTGCCTGTGGGAGGTATTAAAGAAAAAATCTTGGCTGCAAAAAGAGCTAATATTAAAGAAATCATATTGTGCCACGAAAACAAAAGTGATATCGATGAAATCAAATCTGAGTACATTGAAGGATTAACTTTTCACTATGTAAAAGAAATGAGTGAAGTAATAGATGTAGCTATTACCAATCAGAAAGTTAAGAACGCAAAAAAATTATAGTTTAAACTTCGATAAATAAGTTAAGGCATAAGTAAAATCAAGCTTATGCCTTTTTCTTTTATCTTTTTTTCATACCATATAAAATAATATCTTCGCATTTCCGTTATAGTATTTAGCTTAAGCCATTTTTAATGTTTAGAAAAGCACTTTGTATTGTATTTTGTTGTACTAATTTAGTCTCATTTGGGCAAATTGGTGGAAAATCAATATACCAGTTTCTAAACTTAGTAACTTCCCCAAGACAAGCTGCGTTAGGTGGTAAAGTAATTACCTTCTTTGATAGTGATGTTAATCAGGCGCACTTCAATCCAGCCACGATTAATCCTGAAATGGATAATAAATGTTCCCTAAATTATGGTAGCTATTTTGGTGAAGTGACCTATGGAACAGCTTCTTATGCCTATACCTACGATCGTCATTTACAAACTTTTTTTGGCGGGGTCAATTACGTAAACTATGGTAAGTTTGATGGTTATGATGAAAATGGTGTTAAAACCTCTAGTTTTACAGGTAGTGAAATGGCAATGACCTTCGGCTATGGTTATAATCTACCTGGATCTGATTTCTACCTAGGCGCCAATGCTAAGTTGATTTCTTCTACTTTAGAGAGTTACAGCTCTTTTGGAGCTGCAATCGATATAGGGGCGATGTTTATCGATACACGAAATGATGTCAATTGGGCAATATCCATTAGAAATATAGGAACGCAAATTACAACCTATTCGGGTACAAGAGAAAAATTACCCTTAGAAGTCATGATAGGAGTGTCGCAGTTAATGGAAAACGTACCCATTCGTTGGCATTTAACGCTTGAGAATATGCAACAATGGCAGTTGGCTTTTTCTAACCCTAACCGCGCTCAAGGTTCACTAGATGGGGGGGCAACTCCCGAAAAGGTTTCTGCTGTCAATAATGTGTTGCGCCACGTAATAATGGGTGCTGAATTGTTTCCAGATAAAGGATTTAATATTCGTTTGGGGTATAATTTCAGAAGAGCAGAAGAATTACGCATTTTAGAACAACGTAATTTCTCCGGTATCTCTGTGGGCTTCGGATTGAAGATAAACAACATGAAATTTAATTATTCCTATTCCCGTTATACCTTAGCCGCCAATACTAGTTTGTTTGGATTGACTATAGATTTCTCAGGAAATAGGTATTAAAACTTAGATAACAATCATTTTGAAAAAAATTACCATTGCTATTGACGGATTCTCCTCTACAGGTAAAAGTACGTTAGCCAAACAATTGGCGAAACATTTAGGGTATGTCTATGTGGATACCGGTGCGATGTATCGCGCTGTAACTTATTTTGCTATGCAAAACGGTTACATCGATGCTGATTTCTTTGATAAGGAATCTTTAATAAATAGTATACCAGCCATTCAATTGCATTTTAAGTTTAATGTCAATTTAGGTTTTGCCGAAATGTACCTCAATCATGAAAACGTAGAGACTGAAATCCGTACTATAGAAGTTTCTAATTTTGTTAGTAAGGTGGCTGAGGTTTCAGAAGTACGCTCCAAATTGGTAGAGCAACAACAAGCGATGGGTGAAGGAAAAGGAATTGTGATGGATGGCCGTGATATTGGAACGGTCGTTTTTCCTAATGCCGAACTCAAAGTATTTATGACCGCTAGTGCGCAAACCCGTGCTCAAAGACGCTTTGATGAATTACAAGCCAAAGGACAAAATGTGTCTTATGAGGAGGTGCTTAAAAACGTTGAAGAGCGTGATTACATTGATACCCATCGCGATGATTCGCCTTTACGTAAAGCGGAAGATGCTATAGAAGTAGACAATTCTTATCTTACTCGCGACGAACAGTTTGCCGCTGTTTTAGAAATGGTCAATGAGGTTACGAAATCGGTGTAATTATTTGTTAATCTCAATATATATAGTAGATTTACGTGCTATTTTTATAAACCAAAAACTAATATTTATGAGTATAAAATTCAGATTAACATTGATGAGTTTTCTCCAATTCTTTGTCTGGGGAGCTTGGCTGATTACCGTTGGGAACTATTGGTTCGGAACCAAACAATGGAGCGGGGAGCAATTTGGAGCCATCTTTTCTACCCTAGGTTTGTCTTCCATAGTAATGCCTGCCATTACGGGTATTATTGCTGATAAATGGATTAATGCAGAAAAATTATACGGAGTACTGCACATTCTTGGCGGATTGGCATTAATGTATATTCCCCAAGTGGATAATCCAACAACTTTCTATTATGTGATTTTCGCTGCGATGTTATGCTATATGCCAACCATTTCATTATCAAATTCCGTGGCATATAATATATTAAAAAGTAACAATTACGATGTGGTAAAAGTATTTCCTCCCATCAGAGTGTGGGGTACAGTAGGTTTTATCGCGGCAATGTGGATAACCAATTTAACAGGGAATAAAGCCTCGTACAATATGTTTTATCTATCAGCCTTTGCTGCTTTTGCTTTAGGTTTTTATTCGTTTACGTTGCCTAAATGTCCTCCACAAAAACTCATTTCAGAGGATGCTTCTGTTGCTCAAAAACTAGGTCTGAATGCCTTTAAACTTTTCGGGACCTATAAAATGGCCTTGTTCTTTATATTCTCGATGTTTTTAGGGGGAGCTTTGCAGTTAACCAATATGTACGGGGATGTATATCTTTCAGAATTTGCCAAAGTGCCGGAATATGCAAATTCATTTGTGGTAAAATATTCTACCATCATCATGTCCATCTCACAGATATCAGAAACCTTGTTCATCTTAGCAATTCCATTCTTCTTAAAGCGATTTGGAATCAAACAAGTAATGTTAATCTCGATGTTCGCATGGGTATTACGTTTCGGCCTTTTTGCCTTTGGAAACCCAGTAGATGGTTTATGGATGATTGTTATGTCTTGTATAGTGTACGGAATGGCATTTGACTTCTTTAATATTTCAGGTTCTTTATTTGTAGAAACCACTACCGATTCAAAGATTCGTTCTTCAGCTCAAGGATTGTTTATGATGATGTCAAATGGTTTCGGCGCGTTCTTTGGAGGCTTAGTTAGTGGTTACGTGATCGACGAATTCTTTACCCATGACGGTCTGAGAGACTGGCACAATATATGGCTATCCTTTGCTGCCTATGCTTTGGTAATAGCAATTGCCTTTGCTGTTTTATTCAAACATAAACACGATCCTAGTGAAGTGGCCAATGTGAGTCATTAATAAATATAAATACTAACCCGATACGTTCAAGCTTATCGGGTTTTTTATTCAGTACCAAAGCGCTTTAGCCCCGATAGCATAGGATACCGCGTAGACCGGATAGCAGAAATAGGTAAACTAATAAGGCCCAAGCCATTCGTGCTAAAATTAAAGCCTCTTTCTTCTTGGCCTTTTCCTCTATATTTCTTCCTCTAAATATTTTGTAATTAAGATTTTATGCTTACTTTTGCACACCTTTTGGCGAAGAAGAGTTTCCTTTAGGTATCAAACATTTATCTATAAACACTGTTGTGTTTTTATCGCATTAAGAAACTCAAAGAATACAACATACAAATTATTTATCAGCATGGCTGTATTAAACAAAGAACAAGAAGCGTTTTTAAATGAATTTAACTGGCATAACTACGCCGAAGGAATTGACGCTGTAGATGCTAAAAATTTAGAAGAGTTTGAAAATTTAGTTACTAAAACGTTCATTTCTACCGATCAAGAAGAAGTAGTTGAAGGAGTAGTAGTTAGAATTACAGACAGAGACGCAATTGTTGACATCAACGCGAAGTCAGAAGGAGTTATCTCTTTAAATGAATTCCGTTACAATCCAAACTTAAAAGTAGGAGACAAAGTAGAAGTATTAATCGATGTTCGTGAAGACAAAACAGGTCAATTAGTATTATCTCACAGAAAAGCAAGAACTATCAAATCATGGGATAGAGTTATCGCAGCTAATGAAACAGGTGAAATTGTTACCGGTTTTGTTAAATGTAGAACTAAAGGTGGTATGATCGTTGACGTATTCGGTATCGAAGCGTTCTTACCTGGATCACAAATCGATGTGAAACCAATCCGTGATTACGATGTATACGTAAACAAAATGATGGAATTCAAAGTGGTGAAAATTAACCACGAATTCAAAAATGTTGTAGTATCACACAAAGCGCTTATCGAAGCAGATATCGAAGTTCAGAAAAAAGAAATCATTGGTCAATTAGAAAAAGGACAAGTATTAGAAGGTGTAGTTAAAAACATCACTTCTTACGGTGTATTTATTGACTTAGGTGGTGTTGATGGATTAATCCACATTACTGACCTTTCTTGGTCAAGAATCAACCACCCAAGTGAAGTTCTTGAATTAGACCAAAAATTAAACGTTGTAATCCTTGATTTCGATGATGAGAAAACAAGAATCCAATTAGGTTTAAAACAATTAAACGCTCATCCATGGGATGCTCTTGGAGCTGAACTTAAAGTAGGTGACAAAGTGAAAGGTAAAGTAGTAGTTATTGCTGATTACGGTGCTTTCATTGAAGTTGCTGAAGGTGTTGAAGGTTTAATCCACGTTTCTGAA
>CANFZC010000068.1 GCA_947451475.1 Flavobacteriaceae bacterium
CTTTCGATAGATAAAGGACAAGATACTTTGAATGGGTTTGAGATTGCTGGCGAAGATCAAATTTTTCACTTAGCAAAGGCGGTCTTAAAGGATGATGAAGTTTTTGTTTATTCGGAAGCGGTTGCAAAGCCAAGGGCAGTTCGTTATGGATGGAAGGGAGATGCCTCGGATGCCAACTTAATAAATAGGGAGGGATTTCCAGCAGTTCCTTTTAGAACGGATGATTGGAAAGCTACTACAGCTTTGAATCACTATGAAATAAATATAAGTACTTTAGGGAAAAACAAATAAATACCTACTGCATTAGGGATGAATTTTTGTTAAAATTTAAAATAAATTTGTTTATTTGTTTAAAATTATGTTAAATTTGGTACATAATTAATTCACAAACAGAAATTAGCCTATAGATAAAAATTACTTTTTAGATTAAAAACTTTCTTTTTAACCCTTACTAAAAGGTAATATTATGGCTAATTCACAACTTCCTGATGCTTTATTGGTAGATAAGTATATCGCTGGCGATGAGAACGCTTTGGCTATACTAGTCACTAGACATCAATCAAAAATTTACGGGTATATCTATTCCAAGGTTTCGGATCGAGATGTTACAGAAGATATTTTTCAGGAAACTTTTTTTAAAGTTATCCATACCCTGAAAACAAAAAAATACTATAGTGAAGAAGGTAAGTTTTTATCTTGGGTCATGCGTATTGCTAGTAATTTGATTATCGATAAATTCAGAAATGATAAAAAAATGCCTTTGAACAGGGATACCGATGATATATCTGTTTTTTCTACTATTAGAGATACTAGTATGAATATTGAGCATAGCTTGATTAAAAAGCAAGTAGAGATCGATTTGAAAAATATAATTGAAGAATTGCCTCATGATCAAAAAGAAGTAGTGATGATGCGTTATTATTTAGATATGAGTTTTAAGGAGATATCTGATATCACTGGCGTAAGTGTTAATACTACCTTAGGGAGAATGCGTTATGCTATGACTAATTTGCGAAAAGTCATTGAAAAAAATAAAATTTATTTGCCTTCGTAAACAATATAAGTTAATTTTTTACGTTATAGCATAGTATCTAACCAATATTATGTTTTATGGCAAAACTTTACTCTAAACGAAAATTAGCAAAAAAAGCAATGTTACCAAAAAAGGAGACAATTCGATTAATACTTCAGTATTCTTGTGCGTTGAGTGTCATTAAGGTTGGAAACATGCAGTTTGATAGTATTGCTAATTAGACAAACAGCTCAATAGTTATATTGAGCTGTTTGTTTTTAAAAACCTTCAAAAACTCCTAATCCGAATAAGGCGAAATCGTATTTTGATGGGTCATTTATGTCCAATTCCCGTAAGTTGGTGTCTAATTCCAATAAGGCCTTGGCGTCATTTTGCTTTCGCGTTAATAGATTTAATTTACGGGCTACATTGCCAGAATGAACATCTAAAGGACATGAAAGTGCTGCTGGATTAATACTTTTCCAAATACCGAAATCTACACCAGTGTTATCTTTTCTACACATCCAACGTAAGAACATGTTGATGCGTTTGGCTGCAGAACCTGCGTTTGGGTCTGAAATATGTTTCATTGTTCTGTTTAGATGCTCTATTTCAAAGAATACTTTTTTAAATTGTGATATGCTTTCTTGCATAGTAAAAGCTTGTTGGTTTTTAGCAAAAACGGCTTCCAATCCATGATGATTATTGTAAATGTTTTGTAGTGCTTTAATGAAAGTGACGGCATCTTGACTATTAAAGGTGCGGTGCACAAAATTTTGTAATTTTTCCAAATGATGATCCTCGTGAGACATTACAAAATCATATGGAGTGTTTCCCATTAGGTTCATTAATTTTAGGGAATTGTTGATGATCATCTTTCTATTTCCCCATGCTATGGTAGCCGTTAGGAAACCAGCAATTTCAATATCTTCCTTCAAGGCAAAAAGATGCGGGATTTGAATGGGATCAGTTTCAATAAACTTTGGATTATTATATTGTACTACTTTTTCATCTAGGAAATCCTTAAGTTCGTTTTTAGTCATGACCCGTTACTTTTTGGGCATAAAATCCATCGCCTAAGTTATGACTTCGTTGTTGTGGCATATAGTGAAAATTAGTTTCAAAATAGAGCAGTTGTTGTTCATTGACGGCAGGTAAATTACCATTGCTGTTTATCCAAAATTGTGTGTCAATTGGCGTATTAAACTTTAGATTGCCGCAGCTGTTTCCTTTAAATTTAAGTTGTTTACTTGTAATGGGTTCTGGGATCAAAAAGTTTTTGATTTTGAATGTTCTATTTTCAGCAAAGAGTATTTTGTTTGAATTACAATTATATGAAATTGGGATGCAAATCAAAAAGGTTATCGTTAGGGCATTGATACTTTGTAGAAGCAGTATTGTTCGTACTTTTTTAATAAAATATGCTAGTGCAACTAAACTAAAAAAAAGTGTATAATAAAAATAGAAGCGGTATTGAGGAGAACTGTAATACAATAGGGTGAGTAGTACTATAAAACTAAAATAAATAAGCCATAATTGTTTTTTTTGTTCAGATTTAAGGATGAAATAGGGACTTACTAGAATCGTTATCACAGTAGCGATTCCGATTAAACTATCTATTCCACTGTATATAAAATATTGTTTTACCCTGTATAAAACAGTTATGTGTTTTAGGGGATTGTAGGGGATATAGAAGTCATTCATCATGTCTCTGCAGAAAAAGAAATCCATGATTTCTGTCGGGACCTTATAATTTAAGTTGGGGAATGGAGAAAGCTGCAGTGGGAATAATGGATATCCTGTCAGCGTTATGTTTTTTAAAATAAAGACCATAAAAGTAGTAAGGCTTATTATTTTGAGAAGCGCAAGGTCTTTGTTGATTGCTTTATAGTTTTTGAAATAAACGTAGAGCGGGAATACTAGCAGTAGCACTGCGGTTATTTTAATATAGCAAGCAAATAAAGTAAGTATTGTAATTTTCACCACTGATTCTGAATCACTTATTTGAGTATTGGAAATAAAATAGTGGAAAATCAGGAAGCTTAAGAGGTAGATAGCTAAATCTGGCGAAGGCGCACTAATGAATTGAAAAAGAAAAACATAGGTTAGTGGTAGTAAGCCAAAAATTAGTTCAGTTTTATTTTTTGAAATTAAATAACTATTGACTTTAGTGAATGCAAATAAGTTGAAAAAAAGCAATAAAAATCCATTTAAATCATTAAATGAGTCATACAGGAATGATAAATTATAAACACTTTGAGTAATATGCCAACCGCTAGTTTGACCGAAAAAGAGATCTAAATTAGCTAAACCTTTTACTAAGCCAAATTCATTTAACCATTTTATAGTTTGTAAATAGTAGGTTTCATTATCAATAATGAATGGTTTACTAGTGCAAAGGGCTACAATAATAATGCTGAAATATATAAAGAGCCATTTTAGAGTTTTATTAAAAGATTTAATAAGAGTAAAAGTGGCTGAATAAAGCAATTGTAAATCGGTTTTATTTTTATAGCAAAGAATGGAAGAAATAAGCAATAAAGCACAATGAAATTCAGTAGCAATAGGAAGCCAAAAGGCCCATATACTTGCAAAAAGTGTTACTGTAAATAATCCAAGAACAGTTGTGAATAGTAATTCTATCGTGGAAATCTTGAGTCTTTTAGAAACAAAAAGTCCGACGTTAATTGCTGTAAAAAATATATAGATCCAACTGAGTAGAATTGCAATCATTTGTTACATTATTAAACCGTCCTTCATGATTAATTTTCTGTCGGCCATATTGGCTAATTCTTCATTGTGTGTTACGATTACAAAAGTTTGCCCAAATTCATCCCTTAGTGTGAAAAATAATTGATGTAGGTTTTCTGCTGAGGCAGTATCTAAATTACCAGAAGGTTCATCGGCAAAAATTACAGCAGGTTTATTAATTAAAGCGCGGGCTACTGCTACTCTTTGTTGTTCACCACCGGACAGCTCGTTTGGTTTGTGGTGGGATCTATCGGCTAAGCCGAGATAGGTTAACAATCGGTTGGCTTCAATTTCGGTTTCTTTTTTTTCTTTTCCAGCTATAAAAGCCGGTATGCAAACGTTTTCTAAAGCAGTGAATTCGGGTAGTAATTGATGAAATTGGAAGATGAAGCCCAAATGTAAGTTTCTGAATTTGGACAAATTTTTATCATTCATCTGTAAAACGTTATCCCCATTAATTTCTAGTGCCGTTTCTGGAGCCTTTGCTGGATTGTCTAGTGTTCCTAAAATTTGCAATAAAGTAGTTTTTCCGGCGCCAGATGCACCAACAATAGAAACAATTTCTCCTTTTTTAATATGCAAGTCAACCCCTTTTAATACGTGTAAAGATTCGTAGTATTTATGAATGTTTTTGGCAATAATCATCTGCTTCAATTTTTCACAAAGTAACAAAGTATTTTCATTTTTTGAAGCAGTATAGTTTTTAATTATGATGGAATAATTTATAAAGTTATGTTAATACATTATTTTTGTTTAATACATTTGTATATTTGTTAAACAAAATAGAGCTATGAATAGTATTGTTGAAAAAGAACTGTTTGAAATTTTAGGAGATAACCATCAGATGACTTCTGCGGATACTCCTTTACGTCCTGATGCTTTTGATAAAACGGACGCTGAGAAAATGAATACTATTGAGCAACTTTTTTTTGCCATAATGGAAGAAATGGGGCTTGATATGACTGATGATAGTTTAATGGGCACTCCGCATAGAGTAGCAAAGATGTTTATACAGGAAATATTTTCGGGTTTAAACCCTGCAAATAAGCCAAAGGTTTCTGTCTTTGAAAACAGTTATCATTATGATAAAATGTTAGTAGAAGCAGGGATAAGTTTTAATTCTACCTGTGAGCATCATTTTTTACCAATCATTGGGAAGGCACACATTGGATATGTTTCAAGTGGTAAAGTCATTGGATTGTCTAAATTGAACAGAATAGTTGATTACTATTCTAGACGACCGCAAGTTCAAGAGCGATTGATTATGCAAATCTTTAATGAACTAAAAACAGTTTTGGAAACGGATAGTGTGATTGTTGTAATGGAGGCAAAGCATTTGTGCGTTTCAAGTAGGGGAATTAAGGATGAAAGTAGTTTTACTTCTACTATTCAATATGGCGGTGTATTTAACGAAAAAGAGAACAGAAATGATTTCTTTAATTTAATTCAAAAAGAGAATTAAAAATTCCCTTTATGTATTGAATAATTTTTTTGGATAGAAAACCCCGATTTATTCGGGTTTTTCTTTTTTAGGAATTATAGATCCTAAGCCACAGCTCTTAAGTAATTTCTTTTCAAATGCCCAAAAGAAAGTAAACTGTCCGAATATAAATCCGAAACTGACTAACAATAGTTGGTAGATGGGAAAAATTAATAGTAGATATAACGGATAATAGAACCAATTTGAGACAGTTCCTTTAATTATTCCGAATAGTACTAATAATGGTTTAATAATATAAGCGGCGGTAGAACCCGTTAGTGCAAAGACCACTACTATGATCAGTAATTGCCAATTTGATTTGATGTTCCAGCGCTCTTTAAAATTTGCCATCTTTAGTAAATTTACACAAATTTAAGCATTTTAAAGTCTTGGGACAAATCCAGATAGCGCTTGTTTATTTGTGATTTGGAAGTACATAAAGTAATTGTAAATTAAATAATTCACTTCATAGCCGTAATGGATTGATGTTTCATAATTAATTTGCATTTCATATAAATTGGGATTAAAACGTTGCGGTTGCAATACTCTGTTATTCCATTCTTGAGTATAGATTTGGTTTCGATTTTCTAAAAAACTTTCTGAATAAAAACCGCGGGGTCGCGCTCGACTGGCTAACCAACTGTTAAATCCTGGATCAATAATAATTACTTCATATTGCAAAGAATCGTTTGCAATTCTGATTGTGTCAGATTCTTTTTTATTGGTGGTTTTGCTTTCTTGTACAGCTAAATTTTTATCAAAATGACAAGAAGCCACAGAGAAAATTAAAATAATAATAAAGAAAAGCTTTTGCATAGTACAGTATTTGAGTAAAAATACTAAATATCAATATCTTATCTTAAATTTTAACATAAAAAAACCACGCTTAAGCGTGGTTTTTTTGAACTATTTAGAGTAAAAATAAGCTTTTTATGGATTTAATATGTTGATGATTTGTTGCGCTAACTCGGTTCCAATTCTATCTTGAGCTTCCAATGTTGCGGCACCAATGTGAGGCGTTAACGAAATTTTTGGATGCATTAGTATTTGAATTTCTGGAGAAGGTTCATTCTCGAAAACATCTAAACCAGCAAACAATACTTTTTCTGAATCTAATGCCTTTATTAAAGCAACTTCATCAATTACTCCGCCGCGAGCACAGTTTACGATACCTACGTTGTTTTTCATTAATTCAAATTCCGTTTCCCCGATGACATATCCATCTTGGGCAGGCACATGTAATGTTATAAAATCTGCCTGTTTGATCACTTCTTCTAGCGTTTGGGTTTCAAATGCAACATTAATGAATTGACCATTGTAAAATTCTACTTTTATTTCGGCTCTATCTATAAACTTATCCGTAGCAATTACTTTCATTCCTAGTCCTAAACCCATCTTAGCTACTGCTTGTCCGATTCTTCCAAAACCAATAATTCCTAAAGTTTTACCTCGTAATTCGATTCCGTTAGCATATGCTTTTTTTAAACCATCAAAATTAGTGTCCCCTTCTAAAGGCATATTTCTATTGGAATCTTGCAAAAAGCGAACTCCGGTAAATAAATGGGCAAACACTAACTCAGCCACACTTTCTGAAGAAGAGGCAGGCGTATTGATGACTTGTATTCCTTTGCTGCGAGCGTATTCTACATCAATATTATCCATACCAACTCCACCGCGACCTATTATCTTTAAACCAGGACAAGCGTCAATGATGTCTTTTTTTACTTTAGTGGCACTTCTAACTAAGATTACGGAAACCTCATGAGAATTAATAAAATGGGCCACTTGTTCTTGGGCTACTTTTGTCGTGATAACTTCAAAACCACCTTTGTGTAATGCTTCTATTCCGCTTTTTGAAATACCGTCGTTGGCTAATACTTTCATTGGGTACTATAAATTTGTATATTTTTAATAAAACAGTTTGTATATGTTATCCCCATTTTGGGGTATTTAATTCTCAGTATATATTACACTAATTCAGAATTTTTGGAATAAAGCACTTCAAATTCTTTCATTACATCTACTAAAACCTGAACACTTTCTAATGGCAATGCGTTATACATTGAGGCTCTATATCCTCCCACAGAACGATGACCGGTTATCCCTGATATACCCGCTTTTTTCCACATTGAATCGAATAATTCTTGAAGTTCTGGGTTTTCTAGTAAGAAGGTTGCATTCATGTTACTTCGGTCTTCCATGGCTGCTGTACCTTTGAACATTGAATTTCTATCTATTTCGCTGTACAATAAGTTAGCTTTTGCTTCGTTAATTTTTTCAATAGCAGCAATTCCTCCTTGATTTTTTAACCATTGTAGTGTTAGTAAGCAAGTGTATACTGCGAAAACAGCAGGTGTATTATACATACTTTCTGCCTTGATGTGTTTTTCGTAGTCTAAGATGCTTGGAATAGTTCTACCGGTTTTTCCGAGTATTTCTTCTTTTATTACGACTAATGTAGTTCCTGCAGCACCCATATTTTTTTGAGCTCCTGCATAAATTATATCAAATTGAGAAAAGTCTAATACTCTAGAGAAGATATCAGAGCTCATATCACAAACCGTAGGAATGTTTGTTTTTGGAAATGATTTCATTTGAGTTCCAAAAATGGTATTGTTGCTTGTGCAATGGAAATAATCAGCATCAATTGGAATGGTATACTCTGCTGGGATGTGATTGTAATTTTGCTCTTTGGAGGAAGCAACTATGGTTGTTTCTCCAAAAAGTTTAGCTTCTTTTATGGCATTATTGGCCCAAGTACCAGTATCTAAATAGGCTGCTTTACCATTTACTTTCATAAGATTATAGGGTACCATGAGAAACTCTAAACTTGCTCCCCCTTGTAAAAATAAGACTTGATAGCCTTTCGCTTCTAGGTTTAAAAGCTCTAAAACTAATGCCCGTGCTTCGTCCATAACAGCTACGAAATCTTTGCTTCGGTGCGAGATTTCAAGTAATGATAAATCGGAGTTGTTAAAGTTGCGTATTGCCTGAGCTGATTTTTCAAATACTTCTTGAGGAAGTATGCATGGTCCTGCGCTGTAGTTGTGTTTTTTCATATTCGGTTATCCAAAAAAAGTAAGGTGCAAATTTCGGAAACCAGATGTTAAAAAGCGATTAGAATTGTTTAATAATGCGGGTATCTTATTAACGAAAACGTTATAGTTTATAATAATTATTGCGGATAATTAGATCAAATTTTTGCTAAAAAGGCTAAGGTGTCAACGTTGTCTGCATAATCCCAAAGTTTGGGGCTTTGTGTCTGTCCAAAAGCAATTGCACTCGGCATGTCCAAATTAGTGACAATACATTGAATTTGTTCATGGTCATTGGTTAACCTCATTTTTAGCGTCGCAAGATCATCATAATATTCATAAAATACAGAAGAAATAGGAGAGGCGTAACTCGTGTCTTCTTTTAGTGTTAGGAATTCGTTATCAAGTAATTTAAAATTACTCATTAAGAAAACTGCTTTATTGTAATCGTAATTGTTTGAATATTTTTCGTAATATATGATGTCTTTGTAGGCATAGATGGCTTGAAAGAAAGATTTGAAATCATATCCTTTTGGTACAAATAATTTAGAAACATTGCGACAGCCTAATCCGAAATAGCGAAAGATGTCTTCACCTAGATTTATTAAATCTTCTTGCGTTTCGCTACCATTAAGGATCGCTATCGAGTTCCTGTTTTTTCGAATAATGTTTGGTTTGTTTTGAAAATAATATTCAAAATAACGAGCTGTATTATTACTACCAGTTGCAATGACAGCATCGAAGTTTTCTAATTTTCCGTCGGTGAATTTGATTAAATTCTCAAAATCAGAGTTGGCGGTTTTTAAATAATTGGCTAAAAACTTGATGAGATGTTGGTCGTTGGATGATGTTTTTATTACGACTTTATGTCCGGAAATAAGTACACAAAGGAAATCATGAAAACCTACCAGAGGAATATTTCCAGCTAGGACTAAAGCTACTGTTTTTGAATTTACATTAGTTAAATCGTACTTGGATAGCCAGTGATTTAAATTGTTTATTTCTAACGCGGTAGCCCAAGATTTAATAGCGAAATATACTTGTTCTGGTGTAAACCAGCCATTGTGGGATTGCGACAATTCAATTAATTCAACAAAAGAATCAAAAAACAAATCGTTATGGAGCACTGTTTCATCTTTGGTGTTTTTAGCGAACGAAAATTGGGCTAAAAACTTCCCTAATTCAACAAAACAATTTTTTTTCTCGATTTGTAACATGTGTAACTTGTTTATGAATGGTTTTGATTGTAATTTTGTGCAAAATTAATTAAAAATAAGCTATGGCAATCATTATAACAGACGAATGTATCAATTGTGGTGCGTGCGAGCCCGAATGTCCAAATACGGCTATTTATGAGGGGGCAGACGATTGGAGATACAAAGATGGAACCAAGTTACAAGGTAAAGTTGTTTTGCCAGATGGAACAGAAGTTGATGCCGATGCTGCACAGACCCCTATTTCAGATGATCTATATTATATAGTTCCTGGTAAATGTACTGAGTGCAAAGGTTTTCATGAGGAGCCACAATGTGCGGCAGTTTGCCCTGTTGATTGTTGTATACCTGATGATAATCATGAGGAGAGTGAGGAAACGTTGCTTAATAGACAGTCTTTTTTGCATAATGAATAAAAAAAAGCCCAAACAATTGTTTGGGCTTTTTTTGTAATTACTATTTTTTAAGGTTTTACTATCCTATATTTTTCTTGAATAATACGATCGTCTTTTTCATTGTAAATTTCGAGTATGAGATTGCCTTCTCCATCAAAGTATCCAATCGCGTACTGATCTTTATTTTTAAAAATATAGTTGTTGTTAGAGGTTTTTCTTAAAAGCCCTGAAAATCCATTAGTAGAATTCATCAATTCATAGCCAGTATCATAAAGAACAATGTGGTATTTCATACCTCCCATACTATAATATGCAGAATGGTTAATATCAATCGTTTTGGTAATACCATCCACCATAATTTTTGTTTTAGTTGTAACGTCTACAGGACTCTCTTTTATTGGAATATTTAAGGTGTTTGGTTTTTCGTTTTCTAAAGCGATTTTTTGTACTTCGTTGCTTTCTTGAGATTTCACGATTACTTTCTCTCCCTTTGAGTCTTTAATAGTTGTTGTCACAGTTTTAACTTCGGATTTACTATTGATGTTTTGTGATGTTCCAATATACATTAGTAGTATTGTAAATACTATTGTGAGTTGAATTTTCATAATTGTTTTTTTAAATTTATAGAAATACAAAGCTAGGATGAGTAGTACTTTTAAGGGTTATATTATTAAATGTTTAAATTGTAGAATAGTAGTAATATCACCCTATTTTTAAAATTATTTTTTTAACAATAAACTCTTGATAAGTTAAAAATGGGTTCATTATTAAATGCTTAAAGTTTTATTAGATTTGTTAAAATTCGAATTGTATGTCGCGGAACTTACTGCTTCTCCTAATTATACATATTTCCTTTACTGTTTTTTCACAAAATAGTGATCAAACTTTAAAATTAGTAGATGCAGAAACTAATCTTCCTGTAGCGGATGCTACCGTTTTTGTCTCTAAAACTAAGCAGACTCTGTTGAGTAATGTTGAAGGTGTTGTAACCTTTGAATTACGGGGTGCTTCAAACATTCAGATCTCACATTCCTCTTATAGTACCATAACAATAAGGTCTTCCATTTTAAAGGAAAAGGTGACGGTAGTTTATTTAAAAAATACGGTAAACGATTTGGATGAAATTATTGTAACTAAGGTCCATCCTCAGAAAATTTTAAAAGATATAGTAGAAAGTTCCATTAAAAAGCTAACGGTGCCTGCTCGTTTAAAAGTATATTCAAGAGAGTTTTTTAAAATGGATGGAACTTATTTATATTTTAATGATGGGTTGATGAATTTCCAACTATATGGTAGAGACAAGAATTTTAAGAGCAACATATTAGTCGAGCAAAATAGGTCCTATGGATTAATTAATGACGAATTGAGTTCTGATGTTTTGGGCTATAATTTGAATGATATTATGCAGAACTACTATAATTTTAAATATTTAAATCCAATTTTGGAGTCCAAGGCGAAGAAAGACTATGATTTTGTTCTTAAAGCGTATTCAGGTAACAATGATTATAATGTTATGTATGTGACGCCTCTAGAGAATGAAACTGGTCTTTTAGATGATTTTAAAATTGTATACGATAGAAAGAAGAAAGTGATCATTGAAGTCAGTTCTTCCTTATCGCCAAATGCTTTAGCTGGAGTCAAAGACAGAACATCATTAGGTTCCAAGAATATTTATAAATCGTTTTACAAGAATATATATCGTTTAGAAAACTCTGATTATTATTTAGTAAGTTCAAAAGAAGAGATTGGTTTTGAGCGGATTGATAAAGATAAAAAAACGAACATTGAAGTGCGAAATTATTTTGTAACTACCAACTTCAGTAACCATAATTACACTTACAAGGATAGTGAAGTCTTTAAAGAGAAAACACTCTACAATAAAAAGAATACAATACTTACAGACTATTGGAATGTATCTGGTTTGACGGCAACAGAGGAAGAACTAGCCATCATAGTCAAACTTGAAGAGAAGATTGACTAAACTTAATGTAGGTAATAGAAATTCACCAGAGAGATCCCTTTTGAATCTTGGTTTTAATACCTTATATTTGCACACTTTTATTTTTAAAACTTAAATGGAGCACTTGGGTGTTTCAAATCATCAATATTAAAATATCTAAGAGATATGAAAGCAGGTATAGTAGGATTGCCAAATGTGGGTAAATCAACATTGTTTAATTGTTTGTCTAATGCCAAAGCACAAAGTGCTAATTTTCCATTTTGTACCATTGAACCTAACATAGGTGTTGTTAATGTGCCTGACCCTAGAATTGTTCGTTTAGAAGAATTGGTAAATCCTGAGCGAGTGCAAATGGCTACTGTTGACATAGTTGACATTGCTGGATTAGTAAAAGGAGCTAGTAAGGGTGAAGGTCTAGGGAATCAATTTTTGGCAAATATTAGAGAATGTAATGCCATCATCCATGTTTTACGATGTTTTGACAATGACAATATAGTTCACGTTGATGGTAATGTAAATCCGATTAGAGATAAAGAAACTATTGATATAGAATTACAGTTGAAAGATTTGGAAACGGTTGAGAAACGGTTGGAAAAAGTAAATCGTGCTGCTAAAACTGGAAATAAAGAAGCGCAAGTTGAAAAAGCGTTTTTAGACAGAATTAGTGAGGCTTTATTGCAAGCTAAATCTGCTAGAACAGTAGAACCACAAAATCAAGACGAGATAGAGTTGATGGAAGATTTTCAATTAATTACTACAAAACCAGTTTTGTATGTCTGCAATGTGGACGAAACATCTGCAGTGAATGGAAATAAATATGTTGATCAAGTTCGTGAATTGGTAAAAGATGAGGATGCTGAAGTTATAATCCTATCTGTAGGAGCAGAAGCAGACATTACTGAATTAGAAAGTTATGAGGAGCGTCAAGTTTTTCTTGAAGATATGGGATTGACTGAGCCAGGATCTGCTGTTTTAATTCGTGCGGCTTATAAATTATTAAAATTACAAACCTACTTTACTGCTGGAGTAAAAGAAGTTCGTGCTTGGACCATAAACGTTGGTGACACAGCTCCGAAAGCTGCTGGTGTAATTCATACTGATTTTGAAAAAGGATTTATTAGGGCTGAGGTTATAGCCTTTGAAGATTTTTCGCAATTCGGCTCAGAAGCCAAAGTCAAAGAGGCCGGAAAACTGCGTGTGGAGGGTAAAGAATATATCGTTAAAGACGGTGATGTTATGCATTTTAGATTTAATGTTTAGATTTTTTTGTAACTATTTTAAAAAACCCGTAAATTAATTACGGGTTTTTTTGATTATTAGAAATACTTTTCTTTTATTTATAAGCCTTTAACATAAATCTTACGTAAATGAAGATTCAACAACTACTACTAAACAATATAAAGGAAAC
>CANFZC010000069.1 GCA_947451475.1 Flavobacteriaceae bacterium
GGTCCTTTACCTCAATAATTCCAATAAAGTAATCTATAAAGCCCAACTCTCCAAAGGGGGCATCACAGGAACCATAGTAGATGTGCGGCTGCTCTTTAAAACGGCCCTAGAACACAACGCCACCGCCGTTATTTTAACACACAACCACCCCTCTGGAAAATTACAAGCTAGTGAGGCTGATCTAGCAATCACAAAAAAGCTTAAATTTGCCGGTGAACAATTAGATGTCAAAGTTCTCGATCATCTAATAATTACTGAAAAAGGGTACCTAAGCTTTCAAGATGAAGGCATTTTTTAATACAAATGAACAATATTACCGACCTATTCTTTGATTTAGATCATACCCTTTGGGATTTTGATAAAAACTCTATACTTGCTTTTGATAAAATATTCAAAAGTCAACATCCTACAATTGATATAAATGCTTTTATAGAAGTATATAGCCCCATCAACCAAGCGTGCTGGAAATTATACCAAGTCGATAAAATCACCCACGAAGAATTAAGGTACAATCGTTTAAAAATGTCTTTCGATAAATTAAACTACGCCATTTCAGATGAGGATATCGATAAAATAGCCCACGACTATATTGAATTTCTACCCGATAATAACCAACTGTTTGAAGGAACTATTGAGGTTTTAGAATACTTGTACCCAAAATACAATATGCACATCATTACTAACGGCTTCGCCGAAGTGCAACAACGAAAAATGGACCACTCTGGCTTGCAAAAGTATTTTAAAACAGTAACCAATTCAGAAATGGCAGGGGTTAAAAAACCACACCAAGATATATTTAAATATGCCCTATCTTTGGCAAATGCCAATAAACAAAATGCCATAATGATCGGCGATTGCATCGATGCAGACGTTAAAGGAGCCCTGAAATTCGGAATGAAAGCCATCCACTTTAATGAAAAAGGAATCCAGCCCGAGGACAAGATCATCACAATTAAACATTTATTAGAATTAAAAGATATACTATAATGAGAAAGCTATTATTTTCCGTGGTTTTGTTAGTGTCAATGCCCGCAATTTCGCAAAGTCTCAACGACTATCACTATGCCATTGTTCCCGCCAAATTTGAAGCGTTAAAAGAGAATGATGCCTATCACTTAAATTCCTTAACCAAAGCCTTTTTGCTAAAATATGGCTTTATAACCTATCTAAGTACCGATGAAATTCCAGATGAACTAAGCAATAAAAGATGTACCGTCTTATACGCCGACCTAATTAAGGACAGCAGCATTTTTATGACCAAAGTAAAATTGACCCTTAAAGATTGCAAAGAAAATATAGTCTTTGAAACAGAGTTTGGTACCAGTAGAGAAAAAGAGTATAGCTTGGCGTATAACCAAGCCCTAAGAGCTGCCTTTAAATCGTTTGATAAAGTGCCCTATAAATACAATGGTAAGCATGATGACAAAGTGTCAACTCCTGCGGTCCCTGCCGCTCCAGAAACTCCCACAGTAGGTGCTACAGAAATACAAGCAACCCCTACCGAAAACAATCCCGAATTGTTCTTCTTCGCCCAACCCATAGCTAATGGATTCCAAATCGTAGATAGCGAGCCAAGAGTCATCATGCGCCTCTTTAATACCTCGCAAAAGAATGTGTATATAGCCGTTAAAGAAGATACTAGGGGAGTGGTCATCCTAAAAAATAACCAATGGTTTTTTGAATATTACGAAAACAGCAAACTAGTATCGGAACTCTTAAAACTTAGGTTTTAATAACCATATTTGTCTTTCCAACGATTTTTTAAAAACGTCCTAATTTCGTTTTCCCGTGCATTGATGCCCGGTTCGTAAAACTTAGTGCTTGCTATAGCCTCAGGAAGATATTCTTGTTCCGAGAAGTTGTTGGCATAGTGATGTGAATACTGATACTCGTCTCCATACCCTAATTCCTTCATTAATTTAGTAGGAGCATTTCGCAAATGAATCGGTACCGGTAAATCCCCCGTTTGTTTGACTAAAGCTTGTGCGTCTCCAATGGCCATATAACTAGCATTGCTCTTGGCAGAAGTGGCCAAATAAACAGCACACTGGCTTAGCATTATTCTACTCTCAGGATAGCCAATAGTCGATACGGCTTGAAATGTATTATTGGCCATAATAAATGCAGTAGGGTTGGCATTGCCAATGTCTTCACTAGACAAAATAAGCATTCTACGAGCAATGAACTTAACGTCTTCTCCTCCTTCTATCATTCGAGCCAACCAGTACACTGCACCATTAGGGTCACTCCCTCGTATCGATTTAATAAAGGCCGAAACGATATCATAATGCTGTTCTCCCGTTTTATCATAGAGAACCGTGTTTTGTTGCACTAATTCTAATACTTTGTTATTTGTTATCGTAATTTGATCCTCAGGGCTTGCGTTTACGACCAATTCAAAAATATTTAATAACTTCCGTCCATCGCCTCCCGAAAGTCGCAATAAAGCCTCCGTTTCTTTTAATTTTATTTTTTTAGACGATATAATGGTATCCTCCTTCATTGCTCGAGTAAGCAGCGCCAATAAATCGTCTTTCGAAAACGGATTCAAAATATAAACCTGACAACGTGACAATAATGCGGGGATCACTTCAAAACTCGGGTTCTCAGTAGTGGCTCCTATTAAAGTTACCCAGCCTTTTTCTACCGCGGCCAATAAAGAATCCTGCTGCGATTTACTAAAACGATGGATCTCATCGATAAACAATATCGGATTTTTGGCCGTAAATAAGCCACCACTTTGCTTGGCCTTCTCAATAACATCACGGATGTCCTTTACACCGCTATTAATAGCACTCAATTCATAAAAAGGGCGGTTGCTTTGTTTTGCAATAATCTGAGCCAAGGTGGTTTTGCCAGTACCCGGCGAACCCCAAAATATCATAGAAGGGATAACGCCTCGAGCAATTTGCTGGGTCAACGAACCTTGCGGTCCAACCAAATGGAGTTGGCTGATGTAGTCTTCTAATCGCTGTGGCCTGATACGCTCGGCAAGGGGTGCTTCCATTGGATGTTTAAAAGAATTTAAAAAGCGGGTTACCGCACAAATTTAATTATATTAGACGGTTAATTAAATTATTTTCAAATTATCTCATCGTCAATCTTCCAAATTAGATATGACAATTTAGCACCTCAATCAGTTTGGCGGTGTTTTTGACAAGTCATGGAAAGTAAACCAAAAGCATGAACGATTACCATCACTTTAAATTCACTCCCTCCGTTTGGTTAGTCCCAACGTTATTACTCCTTATGATTTGGGGAGTGTTTTTTGTGGAAAGAAGTTTCAATGTCGATTTATCGTCTCATGGAATTGTCCCTAGAACATTGTCTGGTTTGCAAGGGGTACTGTTTAGCCCATTTCTACATGGCGATTTAAGCCATATCTCCAATAACTCTATTCCATTATTTATATTAACTACAGCACTTATTTATTTCTATAGAGAAGTATCCCTCAAAGTATTGGTCTACGGTATTTTCCTTTCGGGTATCATCACCTGGGTCATAGGTAGAAACTCGTTTCATATTGGTGCCAGTAGTTTAATCTATGTACTGGTATCGTTTATTTTCTTTAAAGGAATGATGACGCAATATTACCGCTTAATGGCGTTGTCGCTAACGGTAGTAATGCTTTATGGTGGGCTTCTATGGTACGTCTTCCCCGAAGTAGATAAGAGAATATCTTGGGAAGGCCACTTAGCAGGGCTCATTACGGGCTTCATTTTTGCCGTCTATTACAAAACCCCCGATTATGTCAAAGCCATTCAATACCCTTGGGAAAAACCCGATTTCAATCCCGAAGACGATATGTTCATGAAACACTTCGATGAAAATGGTAACTTTGTCAATACCTCAGAACCAGAGGAAGAGCCTTTAGAGGAAATACAACAGTTTCCCTTAAACTATGTTTACGAATACAAAGAGAATAAACAGAAAGAGGAAATGGAATAAGGGTTTTTTTAACTTCTTTGTCGCACGGTTTCATACAAAAAGGCACCGCAGGCCACAGATACATTTAGAGACCCTATGGTTCCAAACATAGGCAACTTAGCTTTCTCATCCACAATTTTCAACACCGATGGATTAATACCACGGTCTTCACTTCCCATGATGATGGCAACAGGTTCGTTTAAGGAGATGCTGTAAATACTAGCTTCTGTTTTCTCAGTCGCCGCTACCGTCTTAATGCCACTTCCTTGTAAATAAAAAATCGCATCTTTAATGTGGTCAACTTTACAAATAGGCACATTAAATACAGCCCCCGCCGAAGTTTTAACCGTGTCTCCATTAACAGGAGCAGAACCTGTTTTCTGCACAATAATACCGTCTACACCAGTACACTCAGCAGTTCTAATGATGGCGCCAAAGTTACGAGCATCACTCAATTGATCTAGGATTAAAAATAATGGTGTTTTTCCACTCTCAACTACGCTATCAACTAGTGTCTCTAGTTTTACAAAGCTAATAGGGGCAATCGTAGCTACCGCGCCTTGGTGATTATTAGGAGTTAATCGGTTGAGTTTTTCAACGGGAACATAAGAAAAATTGATGCTGTGCTTTTTCATCGCTTTCATAAGTTCTTGCATCAATTCACTCTGAGCATCACTCTGAATAAATACTTTGTCAATTTCTTTGCCAGCAGTAATCGCTTCTATAATCGCTCTAATCCCGAAGATTTGATTCTCTTTTTCCATGCCGCAAAGATATAAAAAAACCACCAGTGAAAACTGGTGGTTTAGTATTATTGAATTAAGAAGTAGTTAGTTCTTAACTAAATCAAAATAATAAGGACCATAAGGACCAAAAGCCAAAGTTAAACTAATGTCTCCTGTACACGATCCAACAGCTCCTGTACCCGTAACAGGTACAATAAAGCCCCCACCATAATCAAAATCTTCATTTGATTGAACGGTAACAGAGGAATCAGTTGGGTCGATGGTAACTAACATGTAAGAAGTACCAGGATTGTTGATGTACGGGTTGTTAGCACTCATGATTTTGAATTGTAACAAACCTGCTTCGCTATTGTAAACTACGGGTACAATGTCTCCAACAGCATAATCTTGCCAAGTATCTTGAGTAACGGCATAGTCACCATTGAAGTTAGATGCGTCATCTAATGGACAAGAAATAATATACGTTTGCGATACTGAAAATTGTTGCGAATTAGCAATGTCCGCTCCAAATCTTGCAGTTCCATCTTCCGTAAATAATTGATATACGCTGCCGTTTTTCAACGTTACATCAGCAGAGATGATTAATTTGTCAGATACTGTAATGTCACTAGCCGTGGTAATAGCATCAAACGCATCAAATAAATCAGCTTTTGTAATGCTAACAGTGCTAGGGAAAGTAGTTACACCAGCACGCAATACTGCTTTTTGAACCGTACTACCTTGCTTATAAATACCCACAATATCCATAGAAGCAACATCACCTCTAGCAATATCTACAGTAAAACTCAAATTAATATCGCCACCATTATTAAGAGCGGCAAGATTAATTGATTGATCAGCAGTAGCAACTTTCTGAATGTCGGGAGCACCGCCATTAGCTGCTGCAATTACTGAATCACCACCATCTTTACTACATGATGTTACAAACATCACCAGGAATAAAGACGCTAAGATTAATTTCATTTTTTTCATTTTCATTTTTTTTATTAATTATCCCAAAATATTTTATAAGTAGCCGGATTTTTTTGTGCCGGTGCATTAGCATTAGCATTTAATTCTGATTGTGGCCAATAGAATGATACTTGGAATGGATTGTTTTGTACCGTTTGAAAATCTTGAAGAGGGAAAGCATCGCCATTATTCAATTGATATTCTGGTGAAGCTCCTAGTGGATCTGCTAAAACAGGATAACCAGTTCTTCTGTAATCGGTATATTGATCCATAGGATCACCAAAAGTACCAACCCATTTTTGAGTCATAATGATTTCAAGTTTCTTAGCAGGAGAAGCCGCATTGAATTCCGTCATTACATTAGCAATAAAAGTAGTAACATCACCTGAGCCAGATAATACAGGAACTGATTGACTAGTACCACTATTAGCAACAACTTGGTCTACTTTCGCAAAACTTGCCGTGATTGCTTCTTCTAGTTTGGTAGCAGCGTTTCCACTCAATTTTCCAACGTGAATTAACTCGGCTTGAATGTATAAGAATTCATCATAAGTTAAGATGCGGTGTGGCGCTTTTCCTTTTCCACTAAAATTAGTGTCTAATGTAGCCACCGACCCTCCTTGACCATCATCAAATCGACCACCACATGGGAAGATACCTGGATAGGTATACGAGTTTTCAGCACTTTTATCGCGATCTGGACCAGTACTTCCAAATCGTATACTGAAGAATCCAGTAGAAGCATCCCAATAATCAGCTCCTGGGTTACCCGTGGTAGCGTTTCCTTGGTCTGGAGGGAATTGTCCCGATTTTAACTGATTGTAGAAGTAATATGGCATTCTAGGATCAGGATTGCCCGTGTGAATGTTTGGATTAACTCCTTTCAAGATTTCATAAAACCATGGACTTTGGTAAGTGCCAAATTGAGTACTCTGATAAGATTCAATAAATAATTGATTTCTCTCATTTGATGGAGAAATTACATCGTATCGGTCAAATTGGAAATCATCGGCATTTGAGGTAAAGAAATTATTCTCTGCAACTAAGGCATCAAATCCAGCTTGGTCAAAATCAGTAGTCAATCGCGTTTGATTGTACAACTTTAATTTGAACGTGTTTGCAAATTTTATCCATTTAGCAGTATCTCCACCGTAGTATAAATCATCATCGCCAGGCAGCTCAGTTCCTAAGTTACTAGCCAAATTAACCTTAGCCGTTTCAATAAGAGCAAATAGTTGAGTATAAATCTCTTTTTGATTATCAAATTTAGGACTAACAATGCCAGACGTTGCTAATTGAGTAGCTTCAGAATACGGAACATCTCCCCATAAATCTACAGCAAAGGACATAATGTATGCTTTTTGTATTTGAGCCATACCTACATAGACCATATTGCCAGAATCAGTACCTTGTTTTATGATAGTTTGAATATCGGTCAGCGCTAAATAAATAGCATCCCAATCATTATTCATATTAATGTTTCCAACTTTTATACCATATTGATCTTCTTCCTCTCTAGAAGTCATTTGATGTGTGTACGTAGAGAGTAAGCGACCCGTATTATTGTTGAAATCTCCGATTAAAGCAGTGCTTTTTTCAACATTAGTTAGCAAAAGATTTAAAGGAGCCTTAGTTGGATAGTCAGTATCTTTATCAACATCTAAATAATTACTACAACTTAGAAAAAAGGTTGAACATAAAGATAAAACTACAATGGACTTATTGTTTCTTATTTTATTAATGAGTTTCATTTTTATAATTATTAAAATGTTAAATTAACTTTGAAACCAAATCTTTTTGCAGTGGGAGCCGCAGAAGTTTCAATTCCTTGTAGTGTCGTAGATCCATAACTAGTAGTTTCAGGATCGAAGTTAGTGTACTTAGGTACGTTTGGAGCAAAATACCATAGATTACTACCTATGATACTAAAACTTACTCTGCCTAAAGCGGTTTTCTTTAGTAGAGACTGAGGAACATCATACGTCAAACTTATCTCTCTCAATCTAAATACAGTGCCGTCATATATTGAAGCTTCATCCACACTATTAATTCCAAAAGTGTTACCTCCTGCAGGAGAGAAGTACATCTCATTCATACTTAATTGTGTAGTGTTTGGAATCTGATTACCAGCGCCATCTAAGATTGGAGTCCCGTCGTTGTTTCCATAATAGCCTGGTATAACAAAGGTACGCTCTCTATTCTGAGTGTCTTTAGTAACTCCTCTTCCCAATAATGAATTAATAGTAGATGAACTAATGTCTCCTCCTTGTTTCCAGTCAAACTGTGATTTAAGTGACCAAGCTTTGTAAACAAAAGTGTTCGTAAAACTCATTTTAAATTTGGCATTAGGGTCACCAATAATTCCTAATTGCGGGTCTTGTATAATACCACCACCGGAAGGATTAATTAAATAATTTCCATTAGCATCTCTAGCAAATTTTGTCCCATAAAACACTCCAAAGGCTTGTCCTGGTATCGCATAGGCTACTTGATTTGGATCCAATTGAATACGGTCTAAACCCTGACTTAATTCTAGCACCTTATTTTTGTTTTTAGAAAACATGGTGTACAAGGTCCATTTGAAATTAGTAGTTTTAACCGGTACTAAGGTCAATCCTAATTCGATACCTTTATTCTCAATAGAACCAGCGTTAGTGTTGTATTGTTGATAGCCACTTGATGAAGGTACTGCAATTGGAGTAATTAAATTGGTGGTTTTTTTGTTGTAAGTAGTAAAATCAACAACAATTCGTTTGTTATAGAACTCCAAATCAGTTCCAACCTCAAACTCTGACGAAAATTCAGGTTTAATTGATTGATCTCCTAAGGCAGTTGGGTTCGAAATTACAGGCATACCATGGTAAAGGTTTCCTTGTAAGAAAGCAATTCTTGTAAATTCTGCATCAGCATCGCGACCAACTCTAGCAAAACTGGTTCTTAATTTAGCAAAAGTTAATATTTCACTTTTTAATTTTAACGCATCTGTTAGTATCAATGAGGCACTTACTGATGGGTAAAAATAAGAATTGTTCTTTTTAGGTAATGATGAACTCCAGTCGTTTCTTCCTGTAGCATTTAAAAATAAATAATCTTTATAGTTTAAAGTTACATCCCCAAATACACCAACATTTCTTTTTTGCGCTCTTTCGTCAACTAAGTTTTTAATACTTGTAACGTTGCCAAAGGTAAAGATGTTTGGTAAAATGAACGTGGAACCTTCGTTTGCAAATCGAGAATAGTTGTTTTGCAGTACGTTGTTTCCAACAATCCCAGCAATGCTCAAATTATCCGTTAATTTATAATCAATGTTAATTAAGAAGGTAGATTCAAGATCTTCATTTATGAAATTATCTTTCTTTAAGTCTCCTAATCCATTATTGGCTCTTGAAGCAATATCTCTAATCTCATCTCTATTTAAGATGTAGCGGTTCACACCAACTCTATAGGAAGCAGAATAATGATCGTTAAATTTGTAGTTTAAGTTTAAACCCACTACCATTCTATCGGTATTAGTAATGATTTGATCATGTTGCCATGACCATAAAGGATGGTCAAACTGTGTTCCATTTGGGGTTACTGAACCACCAGTTGAAGGGTCTGTATAGGGTAAACTAAAGTCCCAGTTTCTAGCTAAAAATAAGGTTCTTGCAAAGGATGAAGAGGCACCGTCAAATTGGTTTTCACCAAAGAAGCCACCAACCTGTTTAGTTTTAGAGAAACTCATATTAGCTCCGGCCGTTAATTTATCATTTAACTTGAAATTACCACCAGCAGACATAGAAGTTCTTCCATAGCTATTATAGGGGATGTAACCGTCTTGTTTCATGTCAGAAACAGTAACACTAAAATTACCATCTTGATTAGAATAATTTAAACCTACGGTTCGGTCTAACACAGTACCGGTTCTAAATAAATCTTTAACGTTGTTTGGTTTTGCCACGTAGGGAACAGTGGCTCCAAATTGTCCTGGGAATGCTGCTAATAAAGTAGGCCAAGTTGGAATAGTAGCTAGGGAATCAAAACGTGGACCCCAAGAACCATTAGCATTAGCATAATTGAAATTAGATCCCGCACCATAAGTGTTTTGGTATTCTGGCAAGTTGGCAATGTTCTCATAATAGGTACCCATACCCACATTAACACTCATTTTTTGGTTTTTTCCAGTTTTTGAAGAGCCAGATTTTGTAGTCACCACGATAACCCCATTCATTGCTCTAGAACCATATAGTGCCGCAGCAGCTGTACTCTTAAGTACGTTGATACTTGCAATGTCATTTGGGTCTAAAGTAGATAAAGCACTTTCATAACCTCCACCTCCAGTAATTTGGCTTGAACTGGTAACTTGGTCGGAGCTATAGGCAATACCATCAACAATAATCAAAGGTTGAGTGTTTCCTACTAAAGAGTTTACACCTCTAATGGTAATTTGGTTTGCAGCACCGGCAACTCCTGTAGAGAAATTCACATTAACCCCAGCTACTTTACCAGATAATGCTCTTGTTAAGTCTGGTTCTGAAACTTCGGTAACATCACTTGCTTTAACAGAAGTAACAGAATACCCTAGCTTTTTAGGATTTCTTTTAATTCCAAAAGCAGTGACTACTACTCCTTCCAATTCCACAGCATTATCAATCATCTTGACATTAATTGTAGATGAAGAAGCGGTCACTTCCTGGGTTTTCATGCCCACAAAATTGAACACAAGTGTTTGGTTTGCAGCCGCTTTAATGGAGTATTTACCATCAAAATCAGTCTGAGTTCCCAATTTAGTTCCTTTTACAAGAACATTAACTCCCGGAATCGGTAATCCACTGTTGTCAGATACAACACCAGTTACAATCCTTTCTTGTGCAAAAGAGATTTGCACCAATAACGCTATAAAAAGCGTCAAGAATCCATTTAACTTTGTTTTCATTATTTAATTTGGTTATAATTAGTGAACCAAAATTCTTAAAAAAAAGTTAATATTCCTAATAATAATTACGTAATAGGTGTTAAAGTTTTAAACATACTAGAAACTAGCTTTGAAACTAATGTGAATTATGGAGTTAGAAGTCTTGATTGTCTGTGTTTTATTGCTTCCATTAGCATAAACAATATTAAAAAGTCCATTTTTGGTTAAAAGGCCAAAACCAAATCCTAATCCAACTAAATTCTCTTTGCTTTTAGATGTGTTGTCGGTCAGCTGTGCATAGTCAATTACGGAGTGTATGTATAGAGAAGGAGCAAGGATGTATCGGTATTCTGTTGCTACAGAAGTGAAGGTATTTGCTTGCAGACTGTTTTCATTGAATCCTCGAAGAGAATTTATTCCTCCAAAACGATGCAACTCATTAATAATGTAATGACCACTTTGCAAATAGTAGTTTTGAGATTTTATGTTGATTATATTTCTAGAATTTAAATAGAAGTTATGATTTAAGTTCAAGGAAATGAACATTTGATTGTCGGAGTACTGTTTAGCATCTCTTTTTCCAATTCCATATTTCACCTCCAAGTTCGTTTTTTCAGGAAAAAGCACATCATCATTTTTAAAATCTAAATATTCTAAACTGGTAGTGGTAAAAGTATTGTTAAAGTCACTCAAGCTTTCGGTATTGCTATTTTGTATATCACTGGATTCAGTTGATTGATAACCTAAATACAATCGCGTATTATAATTAAAGTAATAACCAATGTTTATTCCGGTACGAGTATTTTGGAAGGTGCTATCTTGCTTGAAAATATTCAATTCCGCTTTGATGCCAATCGGACTTTTGAATATATAAGGCACCTCCACATCTAGATTAAATGTTTTTTGTTTTTGCCCATCACTTTTCCAATACAAAGCAAGTTTTTCTCCTGAATTCAATATGTTGTTTAATACTAAATCCAAATAACCACTAAAAACTATTTTTTTATTTTCATCATTCGTGAATCCTATATATCCGTCAAAGGTGTTTGCTTTTGATTTTTCCAAATAGAGATATACCTTGGTGGAGTCTTTGCTAAATAATATCTCAGGGTATTTGCTTTGTTTTACAAATCGAAACTTTCCAAAGTCATTATAAAGCTTGTCTAAGTTTTTTTGATTGAATACTTTATGTTTGTATAAACGAATGATGTTTTTCTTATGGCCTTCAGGGAATTTGTCATACCCGTTTATTACAATATCATTCAACGCTCTTTTGTTTTCTTTAATTACTGCTAAGTCAGCGGTCACGTGTTTGCCCTTCTTTTGAATGTTGGTAAGTTTTACTTTTGCCATGGAGTACCCATTGCTTTCTAATTTCTTTAAGGTAGTCGTTAAAAAGGGTTCGACGTCTTCATAGGGAAGGTTTAAGGTGTCGTTAATAGTGTTATAACTAGTAGGAATAACATCAATTAACTTTGCAGTTATATGTATATGAGCAGAAGTTGTTCTTTGTTTTATATCGTAGGTAAAGATAATTGTAGAGTCATTAGGTTTTGATTTTTCTATTACTTGAGTTTCCAAGTATCCTATTTTGGTGAGTTTTTCATAAAACGAATTGTTCTCTTCTGCAATAGCTTTGTAGTTTTGATGTTGATAAGTATAGCCAATGCTGTCAATAATTCCAGTTTCTTTTTCGTTTTTACCCTCGATCTTCAAATAGAAATGTTGCGCAGAAAGGGTTCCACAAATCATAGTGATACAAATAAAGAGTAGAATTCTTTTCAAGGTGAGAATTTGTTTGCTTCAAAATAACGCAAAAAATCCGTTTTTATTGTAGTTAATCGAATCTAAAAACAATTTGTTTGAAAATTAATTAATTACGATTTGTTTCATTCAAAATAATTACTACATTTGCAACCCCTAAAAAAGCGGGATTTTAATAAATAAAGAAATTTTAGTATTTAATTATGCCAACAATTCA
>CANFZC010000070.1 GCA_947451475.1 Flavobacteriaceae bacterium
TGTGACACAAAACTACATTATTTATGACAAATACCGAACAAATTAAAGGTATTGTAGAACGTCTTGGTGCGTTGAGGAGGTATCTTTGACATTGATGCCAAGCTTATCGAGATAACCAACGAAGAAGAGAAAACCTTTGCCCCTGACTTTTGGAATAAAGCTAAGGAAGCTGAAGTTATCGTCAAAAACCTGCGTTCTAAAAAGAAATGGGTAGAAGATTTTCAAAAGGCAGAGTCCATGACAGAGGAACTTCAAATTACTTATGAATTCTATAAGGAAGGAGATGCGACTGAAGAAGACGTCGATACTCAGTATGATCTTACTAATACCCATATTGAAAATTTAGAATTCCGCAACATGCTTTCTGATGAAGGCGACAGTTTAAGTGCGGTGCTACAAATTACAGCAGGTGCCGGTGGCACAGAAAGCTGTGATTGGGCCTCTATGTTAATGCGGATGTATATGATGTGGGGAGAAAAAGAAGGGTATAAAATCAAAGAACTTAATTTTCAAGAAGGCGAGGTTGCTGGTATTAAGACGGTGACTTTAGAATTTGAAGGCAATTATTCCTTTGGGTACCTTAAAGGGGAAAATGGAGTACATCGATTGGTTCGAATTTCACCCTTTGATAGTAATGCTAAACGTCACACGTCCTTTGCTTCTGTCTATGTATACCCATTGGTAGACGACAGTATAGAAATTGACATTAATCCGGCTGATATTGAAATCACCACGTCTCGTTCGAGTGGCGCTGGAGGACAGAATGTAAATAAGGTAGAGACCAAAGTTCAATTGGTTCACAAACCTACAGGTATACAAATACAGTGTTCTGAGACCCGTTCGCAACAAGACAACCGACAAAGAGCGATGCAAATGTTGCGATCGCAATTGTACGAAATAGAATTAAAAAAGCAACAGGCACAAAGAAAGGACATAGAAGCTGGGAAGATGAAGATTGAATGGGGATCTCAAATCAGGAATTATGTGATGCAACCCTACAAACTCGTTAAAGACGTGCGTACTGGATTTGAAACCAGTGACGTTGACAGTGTGATGAATGGGAATATTGATGCCTTCCTAAAAGCCTATTTAATGATGATGGGACAACGGGAAGAATAGTTTTTACTTCTAATTTTTAGGAAATTAAATTTCATTTGTTTTTATTTGGTACTTATTCCAAACCAAACTAACTATGAAGTCTTATTCTATTCTAGAAATTAACGAACTATTAGGGGGTGAAATTATGGGGAATACCACTCATAAAATTACGGCTCCCGAACAGCTTGAATCTGCCTCGGAAACTGAAATCTCTTTTATTGGAACTAAAAAATACGAGAAATTTTGGCAAACCTCTAAAGCATGTGCCGCGGTTGTAAACCAAGATATTGCTATTGAACCGGGTGATAATCGTGCTTTTATAAAAGTTAAGAACGCAGATTTAGCCATGTCGCAAGTATTGGATTTATTTGCGCCTCCTCCTCCTGTTTTTAAAACAGATATACATCCTACGGCAGTTATTGATGAAACCGCTAAAATAGGCACAGGAACGCGAATTGGGGCTAATTGTTATTTGGGTCCTAACGTTGTATTGGGTGACCATGTAACACTCTACCCTAATGTGACAATACTGGACGAATCCACTATTGGTAACCATACCACTATTTGGTCAGGAAGTGTAATTAGAGAGCGCTGCCATGTGGGGACTCATTGTATTTTACATCCTAATTCCACAATAGGAGCCGATGGATTTGGTTTCCGTCCTTGTGCTGAAAGTGGATTGGTTAAGATCCCGCAAATCGGCAATGTAATAATAGGTAACGGAGTAGAAATTGGAGCCAATTCTTGTGTGGATAGAGGAAAATTCAGTTCCACTGTACTAGGAGATGGTTGTAAAATTGACAATCTTGTTCAAATTGGACACAACTCTAAATTAGGCAGGTTCTGCATTATGGCTGGAAACTCAGGTTTGGCTGGTTCAGTGACTTTAGGCAACGGGGTTATTATTGGAGGTAGTGCTTCTATTAAAGATCATACTACGATAGGTGATGGTGCTATCGTTGGAGCAGGATCAGGTGTCGCCACTGATATTGAAGCGGGCAAAACCGTATTGGGTTATCCTGCAATTGATGCCCGTGATGCCTTAAAGCAATGGGCGATATTAAAAAGATTAGTAAGAGATTCTAAATAAATTCTGTAAACCCAGAATTTTATCCTATATTTGCATCGAGGATTCTGAAAGGAAGTTACACCTCACCACAATAGTCGATCGCTCCAGGTCGACTTTTGTATTTATATACCTAAACAAAAGCCCAAAACGTAAGTGCGTTTTGGGCTTTTGATTACTAGAGTAACGTTTCTTTTAGGAACGCTAAAAATTCTCGCCAGGAGCGGTTATCAGCGAGTTCGTTATAAGCAGCTCCTTTGGAATTATCATTCCCGGCATTTTTATCTGTAAAAGCATGCACGGCATTAGCATAAAACACCATTTGCCAATCGGCTTTTGCTTTTCGCATTTCTTCTTGAAAATAGTCCACTTCTTGTTTGGATTCATAAGGATCATCTGCACCATGCAACACTAATACTTTTGGTTTAATAGTTTCGATGTCTCTTTTTTCATCTCTTCCTAAACCACCATGAAACGATACTATCCCTTTTACTTTCATATTAGTACGAGCCGCTTCAATGGCACCAGTTCCTCCAAAGCAATACCCCATCACCACAATATTATCGGGATTTGCCCCTTGTTTGATTAATTGGTCTAAAGCCAGCTTTATACGGATTTGGTATTCTTTGATATTACTTTTAAAATACCCTGCTTTTTGACCCGCCTCTGCATAATTAGTAGGGCGCTTATCTTTACCGTAGATATCAGCAACAAACGTAATATACCCTAGTGCAGCTAAACGATTGGCACTGTCTTTGGCATGATCATCAATTCCCATCCAAGCGGGAAGGATTAGTACGCCGGGTTTGTTAGGCGTTGGCTTAGATGGTTTGACACTAATACCACTTAAAGTTTGCTCTCCGTCTTTATATTCTATTTCTTTGGTTTGGCTGACAACATTAAATGCATTTTGCAATAATAAGGTCAGTACAATTACTTTGATTTTCATAAGTCTATTTTTTATTTGAGCCTTAAAATTAACAAAATGAATATAAAACAACGATTAATAACACATAAAAATAAAAAAAGCGACGATACCGTCGCTTTTACTATATTGAAATGTTAACTATTTTTTCTTTTTAGCCTTTGATTTCTTTTTAGCTCTCTCTTTCTTTTTAGCTTTGATTTTGGCTTTTTTGGCCTTTTCTTTGGCTTTGGCTTTTTGTTTTGTCTTTCTTGCTTTGGCTTTATCTTTTGCCTTTTTATCTTTTGCCTTAGCTTTTTTCTTTTCTTTTTTGGCTTTATCTTTCTTTTTTGCTTTTGCTAATTTGGCTTTGTCTTTTTCAGAATCACTCATGGTTTCAACTTTTTGTTCTGTGGGAGCTGCCGCTTCTTCAACTTTAACTTCCGCAATTATTTCGTTTTGATCTGCAACTTTTGCAGCTCTTGTTCTCGGAGTTGGTTTTACCTCCTTTTTTTCTGCAGGTATAGTTGCAGTATCAACTGCTGCCACTTCCGCTATTGTTTCATTTTGATCTGCAACTTTTACAGCTCTTGTTTGCGCGCGTGGAGCAGGCTTCAAAGCCTTTTTTTCTTCCACTTCATTTACTGAAGTTTCTGATTTTTCAGCACTAGCTTCATTTACATTTACTAATTCTTCACTCTTGTTTACATCTTTTTCAATCATGTTGTTGTTGTTTATTTAATCTATATGTTAATTTAATGTAAATTAATTGTAAACAAAAATACAGAATTTACCCATTCGCCAATGTTAAGTTTTCATTTCTAGACAAAACTTAACATTGAATAAATCATAAGCAACTAACCTGCAGTGCTTTACTATTTATGTTCTAAGTTTACAAAGGAGATTTGGCCATAAAAAAACTCCTATTGAATTAACAATAGGAGTTGCATAAAAGTTCTTCTATATCAGGCTATGCTATGTTGCACAACTTTAACAAATAGTATACTATTACTGCAATAAGCGCTGATACCGGTATCGTTAGTACCCATGCCCATAATAAATTTACCGTTACACCCCAGCGTACTGCGGAAACTCTTTTAGTAACACCAACTCCGATAATTGAACCCGTAATTGTATGGGTAGTTGAAACAGGAATTTTAAAATGCTCTGTAGTAAATAACGTTAAAGCCCCTGCTGATTCTGCTACAACTCCTTCAAATGCCGTTACTTTAGTAATTTTGGAACCCATTGTCTTTACAATTTTCCAACCACCACTTAAAGTACCTAATGCAATAACAGTGTAACAGGTTAAGGGTATCCAACTTGGCATTTGACCATCAATTTTTATTCCGTCTTTTTCAGTGGGTAAAACCACATTTAAATCTAACCAACCGTCAGACATATTAAAATGGGGGTGCGTTTTCAAAAAAACAGCTACCGCTGCCGCTATTATTCCCATTACTTTTTGCGAATCATTACCTCCATGGCCTAAACTGAAAGCAGCAGAAGACAAAAGTTGCATCTTCTTCAGTACTTTTTCAGCTTTCGCAGTAGAAAAACTACTAAAGAACAAGTTAAAAATTGATAATGAATAAAAAATTATCGCCACTAAAAACCACTTTATATTGGAGGGCTCACTTATAAAATACCAAAATTGATTATGAAATAACGCTTTTTTGGGGGCAGCATCAAATTTCAATACTGTACTAAAAAAAAGTAATACTAATAACATTAGTACTATGGTAAAAATCTTCGGATATATTCCTTTTCTGGATGAATACATCAACCAAAGTGAAATAAAATAAGAAATTATCATTCCTAATAATGGAGCCAACACTATAAAAGCAATTACAACTATTACCCCTGAAGGTAAACCACCTTCTTCGGCAGGTTTGTACCAATTCACTACATGGAAACCCGCATGCGCTATAGCTGCTCCCGCAAATCCACCAATAAGGGTATGAGAGGATGAAGATGGAATTCCTCTCCACCAAGTAATCAAATTCCAAATGATTGCTGCAATTACACCCGCCAAAATAACGGATAAATCAATATTTTCTGTTTTGGCTGTTTTAGCTACGGTATCTGCTACTCCAAAACCAAATACCCAATAGGCTAAGAAGTTAAAAAAAGCGGCCCACAATACTGCTTGAAAAGGGGTCAGTACCTTTGTAGCAACAATCGTTGCGATAGAATTGGCCGCATCATGGAATCCATTGATATAATCAAAAAAAAGAGCGAGAACTATAATTACAATTAGTAATGTCATATTTTCCTAATTGGTTATAATTTATGAGTGTTTAACAGAGATTTGCTCCATTACGTTGGATACACTTTTGCATTTATCAGATGCCATTTCTAAAGCTGACAACACTTCCTTGTATTTGATGATGTTTTTGGCATCCGTTTCATTTTCAAAAACATCAGCTACTGCTTTATCAAATACTGAATCCGCTTTACTTTCTAGCTTGTTTATTTTTTTACAAGTATCTTTAATTTCCTTAGAATTTTTAAAATCTTTTAATTGATTAATTCCTAAGCCAATTAACTGACAAGCTTCTAAATTAATTTCGGTTAATTTTCGGATGGATTTAGTAATTTTTTCTACTTGATACAATCTCATTCTACTTGCGGCACCATGCATATTATCAGCCACATTATCTATTGCTTTAATCAAAGCGTGAATATCTTCGCGATCAAAGGGAGTTATAAAATTTCTACTTAATTCCAAATGCGTCTTATGCGTTATTTCTTCGATCTCTGCCTCCAATTCTTCTATCTTTCTGAAATATTCTTCACGCTCTGCTTTTGGCGCATTAACGGCTTCATGTAAAGTTTCAGCAAGAATAATTAAATTGGTTGAAGCTAATTCAAATAACGGGAAGAATTTTTTATCTTTTGGAACTAAAAATTGAAAAATATTATTTATTGTCATACTACAAATTTTATGATGCAAATGTATCCATCTAATGTTAAGAGAACATTAACAATTTAAAAATAGTAGCACTAATTATTTGATTTTAATCCATCATAGTATTTATCATTTTGAAATCGTTTTCGTAATTTAGCCCACAATCCAAACAATACCCTAAAGCATTCTAACTACCATGGACATCAACTTCAATAAAAACGAAGATCATAACAAGCTTTTGCTTACCGATTTAAAACAGCATTTTGCTAAGGTAAAACTTGGTGGAGGTGAAAAACGAATCGAAAAATTGCATGCCGAAGGTAAAATGACGGCGCGTGAGCGTATTGACTACTTGCTAGATTCGAAAGCTAAAAGTATCGAAATTGGTGCTTTTGCCGGTGATGGCATGTATACAGAACATGGCGGGTGCCCTTCTGGAGGTGTAGTAGTTAAGATTGGTTACATCAAAGGAAAACAATGTATAGTGGTGGCCAATGATGCTACAGTTAAAGCTGGAGCTTGGTTTCCAATTACGGGCAAAAAGAATTTACGCGCTCAAGAAATTGCCATAGAAAATCGCTTGCCTATAATCTATTTAGTGGATTCTGCTGGAGTGTATTTACCGATGCAAGACGAAATTTTCCCAGACAAAGAGCACTTTGGGCGCATCTTTAGAAATAATGCCGTAATGAGCAGTATGGGGATTACACAGATTGCTGCCGTAATGGGTAGTTGTGTTGCTGGAGGAGCCTACTTACCCATTATGAGTGATGAAGCCATGATTGTCGATAAAACGGGAAGCATCTTCTTGGCTGGTAGTTATTTGGTTAAAGCCGCAATTGGAGAAAATATAGATAATGAAACCTTAGGTGGTGCTACGACCCACTGTGAAATCTCTGGTGTAACGGATTATAAAGCCAAGGATGATAAAGATGCTTTGGATCGTATTAAAAGTATCGTTGGAAAAATAGGCGATTATGATAAAGCAGGGTTCAATAGGGAACCTACCCAAAAGCCTGCGTTAAATGAGGCCGATATCTTTGGTATAATCCCAAAATCACGCAGTGACCAATACGACATGATGGAAATCATCAAGCGTCTTGTTGACCAATCAGAAATGGATATGTACAAGCCTGATTATGGAAAATCCATCATTACTTGCTATGCTCGCATTGACGGTTGGGCTGTAGGTATCGTTGCCAATCAACGTACAGTTTCTAAAACTAAAAAAGGAGAAATCCAATTTGGAGGAGTCATCTATTCCGACTCGGCTGATAAAGCCACTCGTTTTATTGCCAATTGCAATCAGAAGAAAATTCCGCTAGTATTTATACAGGATGTTACTGGATTTATGGTAGGATCGAAATCTGAACATGGCGGTATAATAAAAGATGGCGCTAAAATGGTTAATGCAGTTTCTAATTCAGTTGTCCCAAAATTCACCGTAATTGTGGGTAACTCCTATGGAGCTGGAAACTATGCTATGTGTGGTAAAGCTTATGACCCTAGGTTAATCTTTGCATGGCCTAGCGCTGAACTGGCAGTTATGGGGGGAACTCAGGCGGCAAAAGTATTAGCGCAAATAGAAGCCTCTTCTTTAAAAGCTAAAGGCGAGGTGATTGACGAGAAAAAAGAGCAAGAACTGTTTGACAAGATTAAAGCCCGTTATGATGCTCAAGTTTCGCCGTATTATGCTGCTGCTCGATTGTGGACTGATGCTATCATAGACCCATTAGATACTCGAACATGGATTTCGATGGGTATTGAAGCAGCCAACCATGCTCCTATTGAAAAGAAATTTAATTTAGGTGTGATACAGGTTTAATTAAAAGTGCCAATTACTTTATTTCAAGAATTTAAACAATCTATTTCTGGTATACACTTACCAGAGAAATTTACATTTCCCTTTTATTACGAGCCTCATCCACTAAGTATCATTGCAGTGGCTGCTTTGCAACACTATCTAGAATCACAAACCGATTTTGAACATAATTTTGGATTAAACACACAGCAAGAAGGCCTGCCCATTGGCAAAATGTTTGGCGTACTAATCGCTCAAGATGCTTCAGGGAATTTAGGGTATCTCTGGGCATTCTCCGGTAAATTGGCAGAAAGTAATCAATTGCCCAACTTTGTCCCGACCGTTTATGATATGTTGGCCCATGATGGCTATTTTAAAAAAGAAGAACTTACCATCAACGAACTTAATCGTGCTATAGAAACCATTGAGCAGGATACCGAGTATTTAACTTCAATTGAAAACTTACAAAACACTATACAACAAGCTGAAAAAGAACTAGCTGAGCAAAAGCAAAACATTAAAACTGGAAAAAAGATTCGGGCTGCTCAACGCAAGTTAGCCACTACCGAACAAGAACTAGAAGCGCTCAACAAAGCCAGTCAAGAAGAAGGCATACTTCTTAAAAAAATGACCCAATATTGGCAGTATAAAACAGAAGAAGCTTCTAAAAATTTAGCTGTTTTTACCATTAAAATCCACCAGCTCAAAGAAAGTCGAAAAGAAAAATCGGCTTCCCTTCAACAAAAACTTTTTGAAGAATATGCCTTTATAAACCAGTTTGGCACTTTAAAGAGTCTAGGTAGCATTTTTCAAGGCAATCCTCCTGCAGGAGCAGGTGAATGTGCAGCCCCTAAACTATTGCATTATGCCTTTCAACACCAACTCAAGCCTATTGCTATGGCTGAATTTTGGTGGGGACAATCTCCTAAATCAGAAGTTCGAAAACACCGGCAGTATTATCCTGCTTGCACGGGTAAATGCCAACCTATATTAGCCCATATGTTGGAAGGCATCCCGGTAGAAGACAATCCATTTACCATCAATCATGCCGAAAGCAAAGTACTAGAGATTGTATATGAAGACGAATTTATAGCGCTGGTGAATAAACCTACTGAATTGCTTTCAGTCCCTGGCAAAAAAGTCACCGACTCTGTTTATACTCGAGTTAAGTTGCTCTATCCTGCAGCTACAGGTCCGCTAGTTGTGCATCGATTAGATATGTCAACCTCGGGATTGTTATTGATAGCTAAATCAAGTTCGGTACACAAAAAGTTGCAATCTCAATTTATCAAAAGACAAATTAAAAAACAATATATTGCCCTACTCGATGGTCTAATTACAGAAGAGCACGGGAGAATTGAATTACCTTTACGCGCTGATTTCCATAATCTACCTAACCAACTGGTTTGCTTTACGTTTGGCAAATCCGCACAAACAGATTGGGAAGTACTCAGTAGGACTGAACACCATACTTTAATCCGGTTTTATCCCATTACGGGAAGAACCCACCAACTACGAGTGCATGCTGCCCATCCCAGCGGATTGAATACTCCGATAGTAGGAGATGATTTATATGGAACAAGAGCCAACCGTTTACATCTTCACGCCGAAAGCATTACCTTTCAACATCCCTTTACCAAAGAAACTATGACTATTTCGGTAGCCGCTAATTTTTAGTAACAATTTAAGGTCTTACACTACTAAGTTTTATAAAATGGTTAATATGAAAAATACACTCGTTCTATTTTTTGTTTTGATAGGATTGACTTCCAATCTTTCTGCTCAGGAAAAATTCACACGCAAAGATTCACTTCAAGGAGGTTTGCGAGCGGAACGAACTTCATATGATGTATTGCACTATGATTTAAATTTAAAAATAAATCCGAATACCAAGTCGGTTTCAGGTTATAACGACATTTCGTTTAAAATTGTAGCGGCAACAAAAAAAATTCAATTGGATTTATTCCCAACCATGCTCATAGATTCCATCGTCTTTGAAAATAAGAAACTTAATTATAGAAGAGAATTCAATGCTGTATTTGTAGAGTTTTTAGAAAATTTAACTTTAAATAGTGAACATAAACTACGTTGCTACTATACTGGTAAACCTATAATAGCCCAAAATGCACCATGGGATGGCGGATTTGTATTTACAGCCGATATGAATAACAAACCATGGATAGGTGTTGCCTGCCAAGGGACAGGTGCTAGTTTATGGTACCCGTGTAAAGACTCTCAAACAGATGAACCTGATTTTGGTGCCACTGTAAAGATTGCCGCTCCAAATGGTCTGACGGCCGTTGCTAATGGTCGTTTAACAGGGACAACCGATTTACAAAATGGTTATACTCGTTGGGATTGGGAAGTCAAAAATCCCATAAATAATTATGACATCAATGTTACCATTGGAGATTTTGTTCACTTTCAAGACCATTACAAAGGAATTGATTTAGATTATTATGTTTTAAAAGATAATGAAGACCGAGCTCGCATTCAATTTGAAGGCGTAAAACCTATGTTGGATTGTTTCCAAAGTAAATTTGGCCCCTATCCTTTCATTGAAGATGGGTATAAATTAATTGAAACACCCTATTTAGGAATGGAACATCAAAGCGCCATTGCCTATGGTAATATGTATTTAAAGGGCTATCTCGGACATGATCGTTCGGGAACTGGAATTGGAATGAATTTTGATTTCATCATAATACACGAAAGTGGTCATGAATGGTTTGGCAACAGCATTACTTCCAAAGATATTGCAGACATGTGGATACATGAAAGTTTCACTACCTACAGCGAGGCAGTCTATGTTGAATGTCAATTTGGTTATGAAAAAGGTCAAGCTTACGTCAATGGATTGAAAAGTACGGTTATTAATGACGGTCCAATCATTGGGAAATACGGAGTTCACCACGAAGGTTCTGGGGACATGTATTCAAAAGGTGCATTAATGTTAAATACCATTCGGCACCTTGTAAATAATGATGATAAATGGTGGGGCCTGCTTCTTAAATATGCGACAACTTATCGGCATCAAATCATCGACACTAAAACCGTAATTAATTTTTTCAATACCGAAACGGGTATGGATTTGACCAAAGTCTTCAATCAATATTTGAACTATGGGACTATTCCTAGACTTCAATATCGAATTAATAAAGGTAAATTAGAATATCAATGGATTGCGATGGAAAATAATTTTGACATGCCAGTGGACCTCAAAATTAAAGGCGTTAAAATAAGAGTACATCCCACAACTAAATGGAAAATCGCTAAACATAAGATTAATACCTTAGGTGAAATTGAAGTATTGACCAATGACTTTTATATCAATGTTAATTAGTTGAAAATTAGTGTGTGATCAATAACAAAAAAGCACTAATTGAAATAATTAGTGCTTTTTTGTTAGGCCATAGTTTCTTTTCTTAGAATTTTTCCTGTTACTGTATCTTCGAATTTTTGAACAAAAATGATTTCTTTTGGTTTTTCATATTTGTCTAAATCATCATATAGTGTTGCTTCAAATTCATGCTTGTCTCCTTCTACTACCAATATAACTTTCTCCCCTAATTCAAGATCAGGTTTAGAAGCAATAAAATAGCGCTCTTTTATTTTATGCGCTAATTTATGTTCAATAAGCTCGGGAATTAATTTAATACCGCCGCTGTTGATTACATTATCCATTCGGCCGATAAACACAAACTGGTTTTCATCTAGTAATTCTACAATATCATTTGTTACAATTACATCATCTGAAATTCTTGGCGCATGAATCACTAAGCAGTTTCTATCATCAAATGAAACGGTTACATCGGGCAAAACTGTAAATGCTATTTCACCCAATTCACGGGCTGCTATATGGGTAATCGTTTCAGTCATTCCGTAGGTTTCATATACTTTAGTAGGCAATTTAAGTAATTGTTTTTCTAGTGTTTTATTTACAGCAGCGCCACCTACAATTAGTTTCTTTACATTTCTTAATTCAGTTAAAGAATTTTGAGCCTGTAAGGGTACCATAGCAACAAAATCATATGATGACTCATTATTTAATAATGGATGTGAACTAGGAGCTACAAAATCAAGATCTAAACCCAAAATCATCGCTCGAACCAACATCATTTTACCTGCAACATATTTAACAGGTAAACATTGTAATGCTTTATCACCAGGCTTTAAATCAAAAAAATCTCCCGTTGCTAAGGCAGAATACACCATAGCTTGCTTGCTAATTGTAATCATTTTTGGAGACCCCGTTGTTCCTGAAGTATACATTTCAATATAATCTTTACTATCAAACCAATCCAATAAAAAATCTCCAACTGGCTTTTCAAAATCTTCTCCTTCTTTAATAAAACTATAAGCGACACGGCACATATCATCTCGGTCTAGACGAAATCCGTTTAATTTAAATTGATTGTGTACATTCTTGTAGGTAGGGTTATTCATGATTTTCAATAATTTGATTTGATTTTGGTAGTTCAATTTGAATTGTTCCAGTTAATTTTTCTTTCCAATTAGACCAATTGTATTTTTTACTAAAGATAAATAATAAGAGTGGGAAAACAATGAATACAGGCAACAAAACATCAACACCTGCAGAAGGTAGAGAAGTGTCCTTAAAA
>CANFZC010000071.1 GCA_947451475.1 Flavobacteriaceae bacterium
GGTTTATCAATGGCTAAGAGTTGGGTAATATTTTCTTTATCCAAGTGATTGCATTTCACTTTGAAATGGTTCCACGACGATTGTTCTATTTTTTTGATTTGCTGCGTGACATCATCGACACTGATGGTGATTGAAGATTCAGGCAGCTTGGAATAGTCAATCGCATTAAGGACTAAAAAAGTCTTATTTTCTAATTTGCCAAACAAATCCCAATACGCGCAATCCAATGCAGAGCGCAAAAATGAAGGCAATTGCAAGGACTCCAAAAAAACATAAAATTCTATTGGATGACTTATCGATTGGTTTTCGATTCGGCTTTGATGTTGGGCTAATAGTGTTGTAAAGGAAGCTAAATCAATTTGGTAATAATCGATAGCGGTACATTCGCCATAGCCTTTGCATGCATGACTTTCTAAAGTAACGATAAGGGCTTCACGGAAGGAGTAATTTCCATAGGCGATGGCAAAGGTTTCTTTGAGTTGGAATCGCACTATTTGCCAAGCTAATTTCATGGATAGAAATTGTGATAAAAAAAAGAATCCGAAGCAAGTTCGGATTAAAAAAAAATGGCAAGCGACCTACATCGCACCGCTACAACCACATACCTTTGCTATGTTCCCATCCTGGAGGATTTTGCAGGAGCTGGTCGTGTAGGACTTGCCGGTGCAAATATACAATCTTTTTATTTTTTTACAAGAAATTAAGCCCTTTATAAATATATTTGTGAGTGAAAAATTAAATTATTGGAATGAAAAATTATAACCTATTAATAACCATTTTATTAGCATTAAACTTAGTGAGTTGCGGTAATAGTCGTAGTGAGATAGAAAGTTATTTCAGCTTTGATGAAAGCGCCTTAAAACCGATGTATCAAGCCACTGATAAGGTAGACTTAACCCTATTGAACGATAAAAACAAAACTATTGACAGTGTGGTTTACTTTGTGAATGATCAAAGAGTAAGCGGAATTAAAGGTAGTGGGAAGTTCACCTTGGATTTGAATGGCAAGAAATTAGGCTATCAAAATGTAAAAGCTACTGTTTATTTTGAAGGTGATACGGTTTCTACTAAAACGCGCGTAGAAGTGGCATCGAGCCTTGTTCCGAAACTATTGAAATACACTGTAGTCAACACCTATGCACACGATATTGATGCCTTTACCGAAGGATTTGAGTTTTTTAGAGATACCTTAATGGAAAGTACGGGAACCCCAGAAGGCTACAAAGGTTATTTTGCTAAGATTGATTATAAAACGGGTAAGACTTATAAAAAAGTGGATTTAGATCCTAAATATTTTGGTGAAGGAATCACTGTAATCCATGACAAGATTTACCAATTGACTTGGCAGAATCAAACCGGTTTTATTTATGATGCCAACACCTTGAAGAAATTGAAAACCTTCACATTTGATAAAAACATTGAAGGCTGGGGAATGACTAATGACGGACAAAACATTTACCAATCGGATGGGACAGAAAAGATTTGGACTATGAATCCGGATACCCAAAAAATGGTCGATTTTATTAACGTATATACGAATGATAGCAAGATTAAAAGTATTAATGAGTTGGAATGGGTAAACGGCAAGATCTATGGTAACATTTGGCAAAAGGACGCCATAGCGGTTATCAATCCAAAAACGGGAGCAGTTGAAGGTGTGTTGGATTTGACAGCTTTAAAAGCCAACATAAAGAATCCTAAAGCGGATGTTTTAAACGGAATTGCCTACAACAAAAAAACCAATACCTTCTTTGTAACGGGTAAAAACTGGGATAAGACGTTTGAGATTAAAGTTAGTGAATAATTTTGCCAAACACTTCCAACCTTTTTCATAAAAATGGCCTCTATTATAGAAACGCTATACTTATGTATCAAAAAATCAATATTACTGTGCCAAAGCCTTGCCTTGAAAATTGGGAAGTAATGACCGCTGTCGAAAAAGGAAAATTTTGTACCTCGTGTCAAAAAAAGGTTTTAGATTTCACTAAACACTCTGACCTTCAGATTATAGAAGCTTTTAATAAAAATCAAAACCTATGTGGTCGATTTTTAGATAACCAAGTCAATCGTGATCTTATTTTCGCCAAGGAAAAGAGTTCACTTTGGTTAGCAACTACTTCAGCGATTATTAGTTTAATTGGAATTGGAAATTATGAGGCTCAGGCACAAGAAACTATAAAAATAGAGCAGACTGACAAAAAACTCCCCACTAATTCAGTGACTTCCCCAAATAAGGATGAAATTATAATTTCGGGAATAGTAACAGATAGTGGAGGACCGCTACCGGGTGCTACTATTACTATAAAAGGCACAAAGATTTCTACTCAGACAGACTTTAATGGAAAATTTAGTTTAACATCAAAAGGCAAAGCCGTTTTAGTTTTTTCATTTGTTGGAATGGAGACAAAAGAACTATATGTTACCAGTAGTAGTTCAGTAAATTTAGAAATGAAAATGAGCACTATGTTAATGGGAGAAATAGTAATTCAAAAAAAACGCACCTTCCTAGGAAGGTTATTTCACAAAAGTAAATACAGACATTATTAAATAAATAAATCCCGAGTAGTACTCGGGATTTATTGTTTATTTCTTTTTTGGAAGATATTCTATTTTGGCCGCATCATAAAATAAGATTTTTTCAGACTTTTTATTCTTCAAGAAAATAGATCCATCAGGATTAAGAACAAAATGATACCCTTCTCTTCTCAGTTTTTCTTGTGTCTCAGATGCATTTTTACCTTTATCTAAAAACACTTTCTCTATGATATGGCTGGTGGTTTCTGTATTAGAAAACACCAATTTTTTAGTGGTTACTTCCAAAATACAAGAATAATTTGAAAGAACATCTTCAGACTTTAAATCGGTTTTAGTAGCTGATTTTTCTACCCAAGTTAGGAGATACAATAATGAACCATTTGATTTATAAGAACTCAGTTTACATTCTAAGGGTTTAAAAGTATCTTCTGCCGGTTTGATTACTAGTGTAGAATCTGTGTTGTCTTTATCAGCTATTGACACTTGGAAATTACCCGTTTTAATTTCAACTAACAAGTTATCTAATTTGGCCAAAGGTAGCTTAGCAGCAGTAGAACTTGAAATAGCTGTATTGTTGTGCGCTCCTCCTTTTTTCTTTTGAGCAAAAGTTTGAGTACATACGAAAGTAAGTAAAACCAATAAAACAAGCTTTTTCATGGGAGAAACTGATTAGGATTATAGCCAAGATACAAAATTATTTAGTTGGACTACGTTAAAATAAAAAAACCGAACTATTGCTAGTTCGGTTTCTTCTTATTTAATAACCTTTATACTTATTTAACTTCTTCAAAATCTACATCTTGAGTTTGGTCTCCACTAGCATCTGCTTGTGGTTGCGCTTCTTGAGCTTGTCCTTCTCCTTGTGCTTTATACATTTCTTCAGAAGCATTTTTCCAAGCTTCGTTGATTTTATCTAAAGCCGGTTGAATGGTTGCAATCTCTTTGGTTTCAAAAGCTACTTTCAATTCGGTTAACGCACCTTCAATAGCTTGCTTATTACCATCAGAAAGTTTTTCACCATACTCTTTTAATTGCGTTTCTGTTTGGAAAATCATCGCATCTGCTTCGTTTAATTTATCAGCTTTCTCTTTAGCTAAACGATCGCTTTCAGCATTCATTTCGGCATCTTTCTTCATTCTTTCGATTTCTTCTGGTGTTAAGCCTGACGAAGCTTCGATACGGATGTCATGCGATTTACCTGTTCCTTTATCTGTAGCTGATACTTTGATGATACCGTTGGCATCAATATCAAAGGTTACTTCAATTTGAGGAACACCTCTTGGCGCTGGTGGAATTCCGTCTAAGTGGAATCGACCAATGGTTTTATTATCTGCCGCCATGGTTCTTTCTCCTTGAATCACGTGAATTTCAACACTAGGCTGGTTATCTGCAGCCGTAGAGAATACTTGTGATTTTTTTGTAGGAATGGTAGTATTAGACTCAATTAATTTAGTCATTACGTTCCCCATAGTCTCAATTCCTAATGATAAAGGTGTAACGTCTAATAACAATACATCTTTAACATCTCCAGTCAATACCCCACCTTGAATGGCAGCTCCAATCGCTACTACTTCGTCTGGGTTAACTCCTTTTGATGGTTTTTTACCAAAGAATTTCTCAACTTGTTCTTGGATTACTGGAATTCTAGTAGAACCTCCAACTAAGATTACTTCGTCAATATCAGAAGTAGATAAACCAGCATCTTTTAAAGCTTTAGCAACAGGCTCCATAGAACGTTTTACTAAAGTCTCTGCTAATTGTTCAAACTTCGCACGCGTTAATGTTTTCACTAAGTGTTTCGGTCCGCTAGCAGTAGCCGTAACGTATGGTAAGTTGATTTCTGTTTGTGTAGAAGATGACAACTCAATTTTTGCTTTCTCTGCTGCTTCTTTTAAACGTTGTAACGCCATAGGATCTTTACGTAAATCAACACCTTCTTCTGTATTGAAATCGTTTGCCATCCAATCGATGATTACTTGGTCAAAGTCATCTCCACCTAAGTGGGTATCCCCATTGGTAGACAATACTTCAAATACACCGTCACCTAATTCTAATACTGAGATGTCAAAGGTACCACCACCTAAATCGTATACTGCAATTTTTTGATCTGTACCTGCTTTGTCTAATCCGTAAGCTAAAGCTGCTGCTGTAGGCTCATTGATGATACGCATTACTTTCAAACCTGCAATTTCACCCGCTTCTTTCGTAGCTTGACGTTGTGCATCGTTAAAGTATGCCGGTACCGTAATAACCGCTTCGGTTACTGTGTATCCTAAATAATCTTCAGCTGTTTTCTTCATTTTTTGAAGCGTCATAGCTGATAATTCTTGTGGGGTATATAATCTACCGTCAATATCAACACGTGGTGTGTCGTTATCTCCTTTAACCACTTTGTAGGCTACTGTAGAGGCTTCTTTAGAGCTCTCTGTATACTTGTTCCCCATAAAACGTTTAATAGACGCTATGGTTTTGGTTGGGTTGGTCACAGCTTGTCTTTTGGCCGGATCACCCACTTTAATTTCGCCACCTTCTACAAATGCAATGACAGATGGTGTTGTTCTTTTCCCTTCTGCGTTGGCGATTACTACTGGTTCTCCACCTTCCATAACGGCCACACATGAGTTGGTTGTACCTAAGTCGATACCGATAATTTTTCCCATTTTTATGTTCTCCTTTAAATTTAATATTGATTATTCCTCTACGAGTGAATAGTACTTTGTATTGTACGGTTTGCCAAAGGACAACTATTGTGCCAAGGCCCAATTAGGATTAAATTGTCAGTTTTAGCCCTAAATAGTATGACAAGATGACATTTTGATTTAAGATTTTTGATTTAACATTTTTGATTTAAGATTTCGGATTTTACTTTAGTTGCATAATAATATAACAAGCCACTATTCAAGATAAAGCCATAGTAACCCCATTTGATTTGGGAAAAGTGTTTAAAAGAATTCTCTAGAAAAATTATATAACATAACGTTATTATAATAAATACTAGATTGACTAAGGCAACCTTTCTAAATAGCAAGTGACGTTTCATAAAAGATAAAATCAATAGGAAAAATGAAAGCAAAATAACTAGATCAAAAAAGAACGAAATTAAAACTCCGATATTTTTATACCAATCGTCCTTTTGGAACGTCTTGGTCGCTTCATATTTAAATTCAGGAAAAGTAGATTCTTTGATTGCATAAATCGAAAAACTAGCGATTTGAAAAGCATTAAAAGCTTCGTCATCAACTACAATATCATAGACTTTTTGTTTAAATGGTTTTTCGGTAATTATTTCTTTTCCATTAGAAGTCTTTATTTCATGAAAATAATGTCCGTCACAAGAATCATAAAACGGAGCGATCAATAATAAAATACCTAATAGCGATAATACACGGAGCAAGCGGTTGGTTTTCATAAGACAAGAATTTAAGGAGTTAAGACAATCTTAAGACAACTATACAAAGCGCATGCCAAAAAAAATCCCAATCTTCAGATTGGGATTTTACAACTATTAATCGTTCATCGAGATGAGGAACTCTTCATTGTTTCTGGTTTTCTTGAAACGATCATTGATAAAGTCCATTGCCTCAACAGGATTCATATCGGCCAAATACTTGCGCATAATCCACATGCGTTGAATCGTTTTCTCATCCAATAATAAATCATCACGACGGGTGCTTGAAGAAGTTAAATCAATCGCTGGGAATATACGTTTGTTGGCAATTTTACGATCCAATTGTAACTCCATATTACCCGTTCCTTTAAATTCTTCAAAGATAACTTCGTCCATTTTAGAACCCGTTTCCGTCAATGCTGTTGCGATGATACTCAACGAACCTCCGTTTTCAATATTACGAGCCGCTCCAAAGAAACGTTTTGGTTTCTGTAATGCATTGGCATCTACCCCACCCGATAATACTTTACCAGAAGCAGGTTGAACCGTATTATAGGCTCTAGCCAAACGCGTTATAGAATCCAGCAAGATGACAACATCATGTCCGCACTCTACCAATCGTTTTGCTTTTTCTAATACAATATTGGCCACTTTCACATGTCGATCTGCAGGCTCATCAAAAGTAGAAGCAATCACTTCTCCTCTTACACTGCGTTGCATATCAGTAACCTCTTCCGGTCTTTCGTCGATTAATAATACTATGAGATAAACTTCGGGATGGTTAGCAGCTATAGTATTGGCAATGTCTTTCAATAACATGGTTTTACCCGTTTTAGGCTGTGCCACGATCATACCACGTTGCCCTTTTCCAATTGGAGAAAATAGATCGATAATACGAGTTGAAATTGTCGCTTGTCTACCGGCTAAATTAAATTTTTCTTCAGGGAATAAAGGGGTTAGGTGTTCAAACGAAACTCGGTCTCTAACCACTTGTGGATCATGTCCGTTGATTTTCAACACTTTTACCAATGGGAAGAATTTCTCTCCTTCTTTCGGCGGGCGCACCACTCCTTTTACGGTATCTCCTGTTTTTAAACCAAACAAACGAATTTGCGAAGTAGATAAATAAATATCATCTGGAGAGGCCAAATAGTTATAATCAGAAGAGCGCAAGAATCCATAACCATCAGGCATCATTTCTAGTACTCCTTCACTTTCTATTATTCCGTCAAATTCATAATCAGCATCACGGAAATTTGGTTTTTTACCTTTAAAATTAGGATTTACATTTCCGTTATTATTGTTATTCCCGTTGCCATTACCATTATTTCCGTTACCATTGCCATTCGGATTCTGGTTCGGGTGTTTGTGCTTAGGCTCGCGGTTTCCATCGATATTTTTGTTAGGTTGTATCTGGGTTTCTTCTGGAGCAGCTTGCTTTTCAGGCGCTACTACAGCAGCTTCATTTCCATTTGGGCTCTGATTCTCCGGCGACGCCGTATTCTTTTTTTCAAAAGGTTTCTTAAACTTAGGATTCTTAGTTTGAAACACTGGTTTTTCCTCTTGTACTGGAACTGCTACAACTTCCTCGATAGGCTTGCTAACAGCTGATTCACTGGCAAACAAATCATTTTGATTATGCTCTGCTGCTTTTTTAGCTTCTGGTGTTATGCGAGCTCTTTTTGTTTTATTGTCAGCCGCTTTAACAGGGGCTTCTTTTGGCGCAGCTTCAGCTGCACTATTATTTTGATGCTCTATAATTGACGCTATTAGCGTTTCTTTTTTAGCACCGGTAACTTTAATGGTTTTAGCCAACTTGGCAATATCTTGAAGCTCAGCAAGCTTCATTTCTTTTAAGGCAGAAATATCAAACATGAATATTGTTTTGAATTAAATTCGAATTGAGGAAAATACTATAAATGCGGGTAGATTTTTTTCTAAAGAATAGTCCGAAGGATGAAGTACTTACGGATTTGTTATGCAATAATACAAATAAAATTTTACCACGCAATAGTATTTTTTAAAAAGAAACTATATTTTTGTGTCTCAATTTTTAAAAAAGCTAATGTTTAGAATTCAAACATATTACTTATTAGGCTCTGCAATTCTAATGGCAGTATTGCCATTTTTATTTCCTTTATGGAAAGATGCACATGGGAAAGACTACTATTTTATGATGGATCTTTCATATGTGGCCTTGTTTGGTTTGAGTTTCACACTTTCTATTTTAAGCATTATATCACACAAAAAAAGACAACAACAATTTGTCATGGGCAGATTGAATATAATATTGAATTTAATTTTATTAGGATTATTTGTGTATCGAACACTAACGTCATCTGGAGAAACAGCTATTTCTGAGAAAGGTGTTGGGATGTTCTTACCTATTTTTTCTATCGTACTTTTGGTTTTGGCCAACAAAGCCATTAAAAAGGATGAAGATCTCGTAAAATCTGTGGACCGATTGCGATAAACCTATAAACTTAGTTTTTTAGTGCTGCAAAAAACCCATCCGCTGTCGTGTGATGGGTTTTTTATTTTTCTACACCTACTTAAGATTCACGCTATTTTTTGCCCAATTCGATTACTTCCAAATTCTGAATCTTATCGCCTTCAATTTCAAAGCGCAACATCGTACGCACTTGATGAAAACCATAGATACCACAAGCACCCGGATTCATATGCAGTAAATTCAAGGTCTTATCAAATTGCACTTTTAAAATATGGGAATGTCCACAAATAAATAACTTAGGAGGATTTAATTGTAGCTCCTTGCGTATCGTCTGATTGTATTTTCCTGGATAACCTCCAATATGAGTAATCCACACCTCTACTCCTTCACAAAAAAACCTATTATTCAGAGGGAATTCCATCCTCGCTTTATCATCATCAATATTGCCATAAACCGCTCTAAGGGTTTTTAGTTTTTTAAGGCTATCGGTCACTTTCAAATCACCAATATCACCGGCATGCCAAACTTCATCTGCTAATGACACATATTTTAAAATCGCCTCGTCAATGTGGCTGTGAGTATCGGAAAGGAGCAAGACTTTTTTCATTGTGGACAAAGTTACAAACTTAATGGATTTCCAAATGCAGTAAGCCAAAAGTCTGACGAAAAAATTTTAGTGGTTTGAGGCCAATTTTACGCCTTCTCTACACAAAATCTTTGTAACTTTGATGCTTTACAAAACAGGAAGTTATACCTTGAGATATTTTATCGAATTAGCTTACAAAGGAACGCATTATCACGGATGGCAATACCAACCGGATGCAAGCTCTGTACAAGAGACACTCAATAAAGCTTTATCGGTATTATTAAAAAAAGAAATTGATGTTGTAGGGGCGGGACGAACTGATACAGGAGTGCACGCTAAACAAATGTATGCGCATTTTGATTGGGACAACGAAATTGAAACTGCTGTTTTAACACACAAACTCAATTCTTTTTTACCCAAAGACATTGCAATCTGCTCCATTGTAAAAGTGGCTGATGAAGCTCATGCACGATTTGATGCAACGAAGCGTACTTATGAATACCACATTCATACCTATAAAGATGCTTTTGAAACCGAAGGGAGTTGGCACTATCCTAACGCATTAGATCTAAATCAAATGAATGCAGCTTGCCAACTATTATTCAAGTATACCGATTTTGAATGTTTCTCAAAAACTCATACAGACGTTAGAACATTTAATTGCGTCATATTTGAAGCACATTGGAAACAAGAAGAAACCAAAATAGTATTTACGATTGCAGCCGATCGATTTTTGAGAAATATGGTAAGAGCTATTGTCGGCACTATGATTAACATTGGCATAGGCAAAATTAATCTAGCCGATTTTGAAAGAATAATTGAAAGTAAAGATCGTGGTCAAGCTGGTTTTTCAGTTCCGGCTCACGGATTGTATTTAACCCGTATCGAATACGAATACCTTAAATAATGCAAGCAAAAGCATTTGATATACATTTATTTAAACGCATTTTAAAGTACACTAAGCCCTATAAGTTTAGGTATTATGGAGTTATATTCTTTGCTGTTTCATTATCAATCTTTGCCGCCCTACGCCCTTTTTTATTAGAAGTTACGGTTGACAAATACATTAAAACAGCTAGTAAAGAAGGACTCCTCATCTACGCAATCATAATGGGAATAGCACTTATGTTGGAAACCTTTTCCCAATTTTATTTTGTGTATTGGGCCAACTGGTTAGGACAAGACATCGTAAAAGACATCCGAAATAAACTATTTCAACATTTGCTAACATTCCGGATGAAATACTTTGACAACGCTCCTGTTGGACAATTAGTCACCCGTTCGGTATCTGACATCGAACAAATTGCCCGTATTTTCAGCCAAGGATTATTCATGATTTTTAGCGATTTGATGAAAATGGTAGTGTGCCTTATAATTATGTTTTGGATGAATTGGCAACTCTCGATGATTGTCGTGGTAGCAATGCCCATACTAGTTTACATCACTAGAATATTTCAACGTAAAATGCAGGTAGCCTTTGAAGACGTCAGAAGTCAGGTGGCCAATTTAAATACATTTATTCAAGAACGAGTAACGGGAATGAAGATCGTTCAACTCTTCAATCGAGAAGCTATTGAATATGAGAAATTTAAGCAGATCAATGAGAAACACAATAGAGCATGGATTAAAACCATTTTATATAACTCGATCTTCTTCCCTATTGCCGATATCATTTCTTCAATAACTTTAGGATTAATTATTTTGTATGGTGGCATTCAAATCATCAACCATAATCCATTTACGACATTAGGACAAATGACAGCCTACACTATGTTTATCGGAATGTTGTTTAATCCACTGCGTCAGATTGCTGATAAATTTAATGAGATGCAAATGGGAATGATTTCGGCCAATCGTGTTTTTGATATACTAGACAGCAAGGTGGATGTACAAGAAGAGGGAACCAAAATTGCCACTCATTTAAAGGGTAGTATTCGATTTGAAAACGTACGATTTAGTTATGTAGAAAATGAAGAAGTACTAAAAGGAATTTACTTAAAGGTAAACCCAGGTGAAACCATTGCAATAGTGGGAGCTACTGGAGCCGGTAAGTCTACCATTATCAATTTATTGAATCGGTTTTACGAAATAAACTCAGGCTCAATTTTTATTGACGACCACAATATTAATGAATTCAAACTAGATAGTTTGCGCAAGCAAATCGCCATTGTATTGCAAGATGTCTTTCTTTTTGCCGATACCATTCACAACAATATAACATTAAACAATCCCGCTATTACAAAAGAAAATGTTTTAAAAGCTGCTAAGGAGATAGGGATTCACAAATTCATCAAAAGTCTGCCCGGAGGGTATGATTATGATGTAAAAGAGCGCGGTGTGATGCTTTCTTCTGGTCAACGGCAATTAATTGCATTTTTAAGAGCTTATGTGAGTAACCCAAGCATTCTAATTTTGGATGAAGCTACTTCATCAATAGATACGCACAGCGAGGAATTAATTCAACGAGCTACAGAGACTATTACCAAAGGCAGGACTTCTATAGTAATCGCCCATAGATTAGCAACTATCATTAAAGCTGACAAAATTATTGTAATGGATAAAGGTCAAATTGTGGAAGAAGGTACACATCTAGAATTGGTTACCAAAGAGAATGGCTATTATAAAAATTTATACGATTCACAGTTTAGTACAGAAAGCTAAATTTTCAAAATAAATCCTTAAATTCGCAAAAGCAAATAACAACAGAAATAGTATTGAAATGCAATGAGTTTTCTCATTCCATTACACCAAATAAAAACAATTAAAAACATAAAAATGAAATACGACATTATTGTTTTAGGAAGTGGGCCAGGTGGTTATGTAACTGCAATACGTGCCTCACAATTAGGCTTTAAAGTAGCCGTTATCGAAAAAGAAAACTTGGGAGGTATTTGTTTGAATTGGGGATGTATCCCAACCAAAGCATTGTTGAAATCTGCACAAGTTTTTGATTACCTAAAACATGCTTCAGATTATGGTCTAACGGTAAAAGAATTTGATAAAGATTTTAATGCAGTAATTGCTCGTTCTAGAGGTGTAGCTGACGGTATGAGTAAAGGAGTCCAATTCTTAATGAAAAAGAACAAAATTGATGTCATCGATGGGTTTGGTAAAATTAAACCAGGCAAAAAGGTAGACGTTACTGCGGCAGACGGGAAAGTGACCGAATATACTGCGGATAATATTATTATTGCTACAGGAGCTCGCTCTAGAGAATTACCTAATTTACCACAAGATGGCATTAAAGTAATTGGGTACCGTCAAGCCATGACACTTCCTACCCAACCTAAGAAAATGATAGTAGTGGGCTCAGGTGCCATAGGTGTTGAATTTGCTCATTTTTACAATGCCATGGGAACTGA
>CANFZC010000072.1 GCA_947451475.1 Flavobacteriaceae bacterium
AAACTACCTATTACAAAGCCAATAATTACGGCTCCAAAACCGATATGGCTAGTTTCTTTAAGGGCAAAAATTGTAGTATAAAATGTAAGTATATAAATAAACCATATGAAAAAGGAATGAAATAAATACCACCATTTATTTTTCATTTTCACAACACTCATCATGCCTTCAATTAATCCCGAGAATTTCTCTTTTAAAGTTGATACTATTTTCCAATTAGAATACATCCAAATCAGGATAAATGCTATAAAACCAAAAACTGCTACTATGGCAAACACCATTAATTTTTCGATAGGTATTTTGGCAAGTATATAATTTTTAAGCAAGTTGAACTGTAAAAAAAAGGAAATAATAACAAAAAGGAAAAAGACAAATAAATCAACTACTCTCTCGGCAACTATGGTTCCGAAAACTTTGTCAAAAGGAATACCTTCATATTTTTTTAGTATGACTGCTCTTGAAATTTCACCTGACCTTGGTATCGTTAAGTTCATGAAATAGGCTACACAAACAGCCATTAAGTTATTGTGAAACCGAGAATGGTATCCCATATGTTCGATTGAAAACTTCCAGCGATAAGCTCTTGATATAAAACCAAATAGAGAGATAAATAAGGAAAGAAAAATATAAAAATAATTGGCGTTTTTGAAATAGACTTTCATTTCAAGTATTTGGCCGGGAGTAAATTCTGTGAATTTATAATAAATCAGATAGACTCCCAAAAATAGTGGAAGTAAAATAGAAGCCCATTTACTAAGTTTCTTTTTCAATAGGATTAGGTCAATGAGTTATCCATTTCATTTGGGAAAATCAACCACGGTTTAAAGTTTTTAGCTTCCTCAAAATCCATAATAGCATAAGACATAATAATAATGATGTCACCTTTATGAACTTTTCTTGCTGCAGGACCATTTAAGGTTATTTCTCCTGATTTTTTTGGGCCTTTTATGGCATAGGTTTCAAAACGCTCTCCATTATTGACATTAACGATCGAAACTTTTTCCCCTTCAATGATATTGGAGGCTTCCATTAAAGTTTCGTCAATTGTTATGCTTCCGATATAATTTAAGTCGGCTCCCGTAACTTTAACACGGTGAATTTTAGATTTTACTACTTGAATTTGCATGGGGCAAAAGTAAATTAATTTAATGAAATGGTGTCAATCAATCTTATATTGTTAACAAAAACGGCAATAAAGGCTCGGTATTTTTTAGTTTTGCTTTTCCTGCGACAAGGCAAAAGGGTTGCTTCTTCAGCAATTTGAAAATATTCTAATTCAAATTCTTTTTGTTGTTTAAATGTCTTTACAACAAAATCATTAACTTCTTTAATTGTTTTTGTTTGAAAATGTTCTTTAGTTTTCAATAGAGTCTGAAAAATGATTGTCGCATCTTTTCTTTGTTCAGCTGTTAGTCTTTCATTTCTAGAGCTCATAGCTAGGCCGTTTGATTCGCGAAAAATAGGGCAGCCTATTATGGTGACAGGAATTTGTAACTTAGCAACCATTTTTTTGATGACTTGTAATTGTTGAAAATCTTTTTCACCAAAATAGGCATTGTTAGGATTTACAATTTCGAATAATCTTTTGACAATGGTCCCTACTCCATCAAAATGTCCAGGGCGAAATTTTCCTTCCATTTGATTCTCCAAACCGTCAAAATCGAATTGTTGTGAAATAGTATTTCCTTTATAGATGTCATCAACGGTCGGGGCAAATACGATTATTTTATCAGAAAGCACCTGTATTTTTTTAACGTCTTCTTCTAGAGTACGGGGGTATTTTGCCAAATCTTCTGCATTGTTAAACTGAGTTGGATTGACAAAAATACTTACAACTACTAGGTTGTTGTTTTGAAGCGCATCTTGCATCAATGATAGATGGCCGTCATGAAGCGCGCCCATAGTAGGGACAAAACCAATTGTGGTTTTTTGGTTTGAAATAGAATTCAAGTAAGAAACTAATTCAGTTTGAGTATAAAAAATGCACATTGGCTTTGGGTAATTGAGTTGCAAACTTACTATTTTCATAAATAAATGCATAAAATTTTGTACTTTTGCCTGTTTTTTATTGCCAATAAGTAAAGTAAATTAGATTATGGAAGATAAGAGGATATTGTATGTATCATCTGAAGTGGTGCCGTATTTGGCTGAAAATGAGGTTTCTTTGATGTCCTATGACGTTCCGAAGATGATTAATGATCAAGGAGGACAAATAAGAATTTTTATGCCAAGATATGGAAATATCAATGAAAGAAGGCATCAATTGCATGAAGTTATCCGATTATCGGGAATGAATTTAGTAGTGAATGATTTAGATATGCCACTGATAATTAAAGTGGCTTCAATACCAAAAGAACGCATTCAAGTTTATTTTATTGATAATGATGAATACTTCAAAAGAAAGGCAACTTTTAGTGATGAAGATGGAGTATTGTATCCTGACAATGATGAACGAGCTATTTTCTTTGCTAAAGGAGTTGTTGAAACTGTTAAAAAATTAAATTGGGTTCCAGATATTATCCATGTTCATGGATGGATGGCAAGTTTATTGCCAATTTACATGAAACATTATTATAAAGATGAAGCGTTATTTTCCGACACTAAAATAGTGACCTCCATTTATAGTCAATCTTTTGAGGGAACTTTAGATCAGGAGATGATTAACAAAATAAAGTTTGATAATATACCACATGAAGCCATACAGGAGTTAAAAATCCCTAATTATGAGAGTTTAATTATGGCTTCAATAAAAAATTCTGATGGAGTTATTATTGCCTCTGAAAATGTATCTTCAAGTTTAACAAAATTTATAGAAACTTCAGACAAACCTTTTTTACCTTTCACCCCGAAAGATAAATTCGCAGAAGCATACACAAACTTTTATAGAAGCATGCTTTCTTAAAACATTATTTTTTTATGTATTATAAATCACTTTTACGTCCGATACTAGTAATTGGTATTATTGCAACACTTTTAATATCTTGTGACAAAGATTATGATCAGCTTGGAACTGATATTGTTGGTGAAAGCCACTATGGTTTTGAAAAGTATGTCGGCGCTACAATAAGTGCTTTTAATCAAGATTTAGGGCCAATTTCTTCAAATGATTTAGCCATAAATCCACTAGGTTTTTATGAAGACCCTGCCTTTGGTGATACACAAGCTAATTTTGTAACCCAAGTTGTTTTAAGTTCGGAAGCACCTGTTTTTAACAATAGTGTGGCAGATAATTTTCAAACACTTCCAGCAATGGATAGTGTAATTATAGACATACCGTATTTTAGTAAATTAAAAGATACAGATGCTGATGGAAAGCATACTTATGAATTAGATTCTATTTATGGTACTGAAGGGTCTAAATTTAAATTGAGTGTGTATCGTTCAAATTATTATTTAAGAGAGTTCGATCCAGATCAGGCTTTTGGTGCAAAACAATTGTTTTATACTAGCCAGGATGCCGTTATCAATGACAATAAGATTGGAGCAGAATTAAATAACAGTCAAGATGCGGATGGTCATGAGAACAGTCAATTTTATTTTGACAAAAGAGAACATAAAACAACGGTTTTAGGAGAAGATGGTGTCACATTGACATATCCTCGTTCAGTTCCATCGATGAGATTGCATTTGGATAAAACAGTATTCAATGATCTTATTCTTAATGGACCAAGCAGCCAACTGTTAAATAATGACCTTTTTAAAAATTATTTCCGTGGACTTTATTTTAAAACAACTTCGTTAGGTAATCCAGGAAATATGGCTATGTTGAATTTTGCCAATGGAAAAATTACAATGTATTATAAAGAGGATAAAAAAACCGTAAAGAAGGACGATCAAGGTAATGAGGTCATTACTTACCCAAGAGTCAATAAAACCTTTGATTTAAATTTAACGGGAAGAACAGTTAGCCTTTTAAATAATACTCGTAGCGCAAATTATACCAATGCGATGAGTAATACAAGTCAGGAAGCTACTAGATTATATGTGAAAGGAGGAGCTGGTTCAATGGCTACAATAAACCTATTTGGCACTACAGATTTAAAAGGGTTGGCGCCAAATCCAAGTTATAATTCAAGTCTGCCTGTTAGTTACAATAACCCTAAATACCTTTTAAGTCCAACTTATAATCCTAACCTGCCGATAAGTGACACAAATTTAAAATATGTAGTGACGGGTCCTAATGGGGTTTCTGATGAAATTGACGATATCAGGGCAAAGGATTGGTTGATAAATGAAGCCAATCTTACCTTTTATGTTGATAAAGGGGCAATGATTGCTAATAAAAGAGAGCCTAATCGTATTTATTTGTATGATGTAAATAATAAGAAAGTTTTGGTTGATTACACTCAAGATTTTACAAGTAATTCAACATATCCAAAATTAAATAAATATATCTATGGTGGTATATTTGTAAATGATGATGGTAAAGTAGTAGATGAATCAAATAATGAAAAGGCAAATAAATACAAATTAAGAATTACTAATCATGTTAGGAATTTAATTAATAAAGATTCAACTAATGTTAAACTTGGTTTAGTGGTTACAGAGTACATTAGTGGTGACCACACTGTATTTTCTAAAAGGCAAAATCCAGGTTCTGATGCGGTTATAAGCGCACCTAATTTATCTGTAATGAGTCCGTTAGGGACTATTCTTTATGGTACCAAATCGACCGTTCCAGCAGATGAAAACAGGAAATTAAAACTTGAAATTTATTACACCAAACCTAATTAATACGTTAAAATCATGTGTGGAATTGTTGGTTATATTGGATACAGAGAAGCTTATCCGTTAGTAATTAAAGGTTTAAAAAGACTTGAATATAGAGGGTATGATAGTGCCGGGGTTATGTTGTATGATGGTAAAGATCTTAATATTGCCAAAACAAAGGGAAAGGTTTCTGATCTGGAATCCATTTCTTCAGCTATTGCAGATTCAAAGGCAACAATAGGAATAGGACATACAAGATGGGCTACACATGGAGTTCCTAATGACATAAATTCTCATCCACACGTTTCAAACTCAGGCAACCTAGTGATAATCCATAATGGGATCATTGAAAATTACGAGCCTTTAAAAAAAGAACTACAAAAGAGAGGCTATACTTTTACATCAGATACAGATACAGAAGTACTTGTTAATTTAATTGAAGAAGTTAAAAAGAAAGAAAACTTGAAGCTTGGAAAGGCAGTTCAGGTGGCTTTAAATCAAGTAGTTGGAGCATATGCTATTTGTGTTTTTGACAAAGAGAAGCCAGATGAAATGATAGCGGCTAGGTTAGGAAGCCCTCTTGCTATAGGTGTAGGAGAAGGTGAGTTTTTTGTAGCTTCTGATGCTTCTCCCTTTATTGAATATACTTCAAATGCTATTTATTTAGAAGATGAAGAGATGGCAGTTATAAGATTGCATAAACCCCTTAAAATTAGAAAAATTAAGGACGACACATTAGTTGACCCTTATATCCAAGAGCTTCAAATGAATTTGGAGCAAATTGAAAAGGGCGGATATGATCATTTTATGCTTAAAGAAATTTACGAGCAACCAAACGTAATAAAAGACACCTACAGAGGTAGACTTCATGCAAATGAAGGTATTATTCAAATGGCAGGTGTTGAGGATAATCTAGAAAAGTTTCTACATGCTCAGCGTATTTTGATTGTTGCTTGTGGAACTTCATGGCATGCAGGATTGGTCGCCGAGTATATTTTTGAAGAGTTTACTCGCATTCCTGTAGAAGTTGAATACGCTTCAGAATTTAGATATAGAAATCCTATTATAAATTCAACAGATGTTGTGATTGCTATATCACAATCAGGTGAAACAGCTGATACTTTAGCTGCTATTAAATTAGCAAAAGAAAAAGGAGCGTTTGTGTTTGGTGTTTGTAATGTAGTTGGATCTTCTATTTCTAGAGAAACACATGCAGGAGCATACACTCATGCTGGACCTGAAATAGGAGTGGCGTCAACAAAAGCTTTTACGACTCAGATAACTGTATTGACTATGATTGCTTTGCGTCTAGCGAAAGCGAAAGGGACATTGTCAAATTCCGATTTCCATAGATATTTGCAAGAGCTTGAAGTTATTCCAGAAAAAGTATTGGAAGCATTAGAGTCTAATGACAAAGCAAAAGAGATAGCAGAAAAATTTAAAGATGCACCTAATTGTCTTTACTTAGGAAGAGGCTATAATTTCCCTGTTGCATTAGAAGGAGCATTAAAATTAAAAGAGATATCTTATATTCATGCCGAAGGTTATCCTGCGGCAGAAATGAAGCATGGTCCAATCGCTTTAATAGACGATCAAATGCCAGTTGTGGTTATTGCTCCTAAGCAAGGACATTATGATAAAGTGGTTAGTAATATCCAAGAAATTAAATCTCGAAGCGGTAAGATTATAGCGGTAGTAACTAAAGGAGATGTTCAAGTTAAAGAATTAGCAGATCACGTGATTGAAATTCCAGAAACTTCGGATGCCTTATCTCCATTGATTACAACAATTCCATTACAATTATTGTCCTACCATATTGCCGTGTTAAGAGGGTGTAATGTAGATCAGCCAAGAAATTTAGCCAAATCGGTTACAGTGGAATAGGTTATATAAAAATAGAGCAAAAAAAGCGAGAATTATTCTCGCTTTTTTTATATCTGCCATTTTGTGATTAATTCAAAAGAATTCTTCTTTTTGAATGAGTGCATACTATTTTTTTAGCAATAGTTATAAAACGTTAATAATAACTTAAAAAATCTCAGCAGAATCCCGTCTGACGTGGTTTCTATTAAATTATAGTATTGATAAAAATAACCCCTCTTTCTTAATGATTTAAAAGAAATATTTGTACATTGGCCTCTTAAACCAACAAAATTTTAACCAAATGAAAATTTATTTATTTATCCTTTCATTGTTTTTTTGCAGCATTAGTATTGCGCAAACGTCAATATCAGGTTCGGTAAAAGACAACAAAAATCAACCCATAGCTGGGGCTAATGTCAAAGTAATTGGACAAAGTTCGGGTACTATAACAGATAGTGATGGGAACTTTAGCTTGTCAACTACAAATAAGCCTCCTTTTGAGGTAGAAGTGTCAAGCGTGGGTTACGGCTCAAAAACAGTAAAAGTAACTGCTAATAACCAAAAAATCAATGCGGTATTATCAGACGAAGAAACTAGATTAGAAGAAATCGTTGTTTCGGCTTCTAGAACGCCAGAAAGAATTAAAGATTCACCAGTTACAATTGAAAGATTTGGTGTAAAAGACCTTAAAAGAACTGCTTCCCCATCTTTTTATGACGGATTGGAAAATCTGAAAGAGGTACAAATGAACACCAGTAGTATGTCTTTCAAATCAATTAATACAAGGGGATTTGCAACGGTTTCAAATACCAGATTTATGCAATTAGTGGATGGAATGGACAATTCATCTCCTTTACTAAACTTTGTATTAGGTAACTTAATTGGAGTATCCGAATTGGACTTAGCAAATGCTGAATTATTGCCAGGAGCTTCATCGGCTCTATATGGTGCTAATGCATTTAATGGTATATTATTTATGAATAGTAAAAACCCATTCAATAGTGAAGGTGTTTCAGCATATGTAAAGTACGGACAAACCAATCAAAAAGCTGCTGGAGCAAATGATTATGTTGATTATGGAGTAAGAGTTTCGCACAAATTTGACGAACATTTTGCAGCCAAAGCTAATTTCACGTTTATGAAAGGAACAGAATGGTATGCGACAGATTATCGTGATAAAGATTTAGTTAATAATGCAGGTTTAGATAGAAGTTATTACAACTATAACGGAATCAATGTCTATGGTGATGAGGCTTCTACCAATATTAAAGCAGTAGGGCAAAAATTAGTTGATCTAGGCTATCCTATACCTCAATCAGCTATTAATCTATTACCAAATGTTAATGTTAGTAGAACAGGTTATAATGAAACAGATTTGACCGACAATAAAGTTAGAAATGCTAAAGTTGATTTTTCATTACATCTTAGACCTTTTGGTAATGAAAATTTTGAAATGATTTGGCAATCTAAATTTGGATTTGGAAATTCAGTGTATACCGGTGCTAACCGTTACTATTTGAACGGATTTTTTATGCAACAACACAAATTGGAATTCAAAGGGAAAAACTTTTTCTTAAGAGGGTATATGACTACTGAAGATGGTGGTAAATCTTATGACATGTTGTTTACAGGTCTTAACTTAAACAATGCTTGGAAAGACAACAAAACATGGTTTGGCGAATATGCAGGTGCTTACATACAATCTACGCTTGGTGGTGCAACTCCAGATCAAGCACATGCGGCTGCCAGAGCTGTAGCAGATACGGGTCGATTACTTCCTGGAACGCCTGAATTTAAAGAGGCATTTGCAAAAGTTATTGCGGGTGAAGACGTAATCACAGGTTCTAAATTAGTAGACAATTCTAAAATTTACCATTCAGATGTGAATTATAACTTTAAAGACTTAATTAAAGTAGCTGAAATTCAAGTAGGGGGTTCATACAGAGAGTACCAATTGAACTCACATGGAAGAATTTATACCGATGCAGCAGGTCCTATTCATTACAATGAGTATGGATTATATACGCAAGTACAAAAGAAGCTAATGGAAGATCGTTTGAAAGTAACAGGGTCAATGCGTTACGATAAATCAAAAAACTTTGACGGGAACTATTCTCCAAGAATTTCAGCCGTTTATGCTGCAGGAGAACAAAAAAACCATACGTTCAGAGGGTCATTCCAAACGGGTTTTAGAAATCCGACCACTCAAGATCAGTACATTGGATTTAATGTGGGTAGCGCTGCCTTAGTTGGTTCTGCTCCCGACAATTTAATTCGTTTCACTGAAACGTTTCCAATTAGCACAACTACAGGTCAGTTTTTGGCGGGTAGTTTAAACGCAGTTATGACGGGAGATAATGCCTATAATAATTCTTATACCGCAGCATCAGTTCAGGCATTTGGAGCATTAGCGGGATCTGACCCAGTAAATGCAGCCAAATTGTTGAAAAAATCAACAGCAGGTTATGTAAAACCAGAAACCGTGAAAGCTTTTGATTTAGGGTATAGAGGGCAGTTCAAGGGATTCTCTTTTGATATTAATGCTTATTATAATATATATAATGACTTTTTAGGAAACGTTACAGTAGTTGCACCTTATTATGGTAAAGTTACAGATGCTCCAGATGCTTTGGGGGATCCAACAACCAATTTAGGGACACAAACATTACATGCAATTGCAAATGGGAATGTTAGAGCTTATCAATTATACACTAATACTGATATCGAAATTCACTCTTTAGGATTTGGCATTGGATTAGTGAAAAAATTACCAAAAAACTTTGAGTTAACGGGTAACTATAACTACGCGCAGTTTGATTTTGATCAAGCTAAAGACCCAAGTTTTGAGGCTGGATTCAATACTCCAAAACACCGAGTGAAAGTGGGTATTGGAAATGACAATTTATTCAAAAACTTTGGTTTCAACCTTAGTGGAAGATGGAACAGCGAATACTTATGGCAGTCAACTTTTGTAGATGGTACGATTAAGGCAGCTACAGTAATTGATGCACAAATAAATTATGGTATTCCAAAACTTAAATCAGTACTAAAAATTGGAGCTGCTAACATCGGAGGCCAGGAGTATCAGCAAGTGTTAGGAACCGGACTTATTGGACAACAATATTTTGCGTCTTTAACCATTAACCCATAATTAGCATTAACAATACAATATTTAAAGTTATGATAAAAAATTTCAAATGGCTAGTATTGGTTTCGTTAACCTTTGTAGCATGTAATAATAGTGATGATGCTGTGACCGATCCGAATTCAACAGATGGGACTCCGTTAACAGCAGGAACGGCAGATTTTTCTAAATATGTAGCGTTAGGAGATTCTTTCGCTGCAGGATATAGTGACGGTGCTTTGTTTGCAGAGGGTCAGAAAACAGCCTATCCTAATATTTTAGCAACGCAATTCGCTCTTGTGGGTGGAGGCGTATTTACAACGCCTTTCATGTCGGATGATAATATTGGTGGATTTTCAATGGGAGGTTCTCAAGTGCCAGGATTTGGTCCTCGTTTGTTCCTAAATACAGCCAATAATACACCAACTCCTGTTTCAGGAATATCAGGCACTGATATAACAGCACATTTAACGGGTCCTTTTAATAATATGGGAGTTCCGGGTGCAAAAGCAATTCACTTAGGGTACTCAGGATACGCAGCAGCGAATCCTTATTTTGGGCGTTTTGCTTCTTCTGCCTCTGCAACAGTAATTGAAGATGCTTTGGCACAAAACCCAACATTTTTCTCTTTGTGGATAGGAGGAAATGATGTTTTAGGATATGCAACTTCTGGAGGTGATGGCACAAATCCTATAACGCCACCAGCTACTTTTGATGCAGTGTATAATGGCATGGTAGCTCAGCTTACGGCAGGTGGTAGAAAGGGCGTTATAGCCAACTTACCTTATGTAAGTACGCTTCCTTATTTTAAGACGGTTCCCTATAATCCAGTACCTCTTGATGCAGCTACAATATCGTTATTGATGAATACAACCAATGGATATGGTTTATATAATGGGGCGCTTCAATTAGCATTGGCTAATAATTTAATCACACCAGCGGAAGCTGCAAGAAGAACTATTGCATTTCATCCAGGAGCTGGCAATGCTGTGGTAATCGTTGATAGTTATTTAACTGATTTATCAGGACTTGGAATTCCATCTTATAGACAGGCTACCGCAGAAGATTTGATTGTGTTACCAGCTAGTGCTTTTATTGGAACTACAGTTGGTGGAAATCCAACTCAAGTAAATGGAGTTTCTGTTCCATTAGCTGATAAATGGGTGTTGTCAAAAGACGAAGTAAACGAAGTTCAAACCGCTACGGATGCCTATAATGCAACAATATTTGCTGCTAAAGAAGCCAATGGTTTGGCTTTTGTCAATGCTAAAGATATCATGACTCAATTAACAACAACTGGGATTGTTGACGGGGCTTACACTATGACTTCTACTTATGTAACAGGGAACTCGTTTTCGCTTGACGGAGTGCACCCAAGTCCGAAAGGATACGCGTTAATTGCTAATAAGTTTTTAAAAGCCATTAATGAAACCTATGGTTCTAACTTTAAAGGAGTTAATTTAGGAAATTACAGAGTATTATTCCCTCAAGACCCTGCAAGTTTTTAAGAATCTTAAATACAGTATATTTAAAACCACCTGCTAAAACCAGGTGGTTTTTTGTTTTACAGTAAAGCAAAATCCTTTTGTATTGATAATTATGCAAAAAATAAACAAAAAAAATTCCTTTATGTATTGATTTTTAAAATAGAAAATTTACCTTTGCGCTCTGAAAAAAGAGGTGTTTTTTTCAAACCTAAACAGCTATTTAATAAATACATAAACAATGTCAAAAGCAATAGGAAAAGTTTCGCAAATCATCGGTCCCGTAGTAGACGTAGTATTTGACAGTAAAGATGTTGAGTTACCAAAAATTTATGACTCATTAGAAATCATTAACAAAAACGGTTCAATATTAGTATTGGAGGTGCAATCACACATTGGTGAAAACACAGTTCGTACTATCTCTATGGACTCAACTGATGGATTGAGCAGAGGTACTGCAGTAAACGCTACTGGAGCACCAATCCAAATGCCAATTGGAGCAGATGTTTACGGACGTTTGTTCAATGTTATTGGTGATGCAATTGATGGTTTAGGAGATTTACCAAAAGACGGAGCAAACGGAGTTTCTATTCACCGTCAAGCACCAAAATTCGAAGATTTATCGACTTCAACAGAGGTTTTATTTACCGGTATTAAAGTTATCGACTTGATTGAGCCTTATTCAAAAGGGGGTAAAATCGGATTATTTGGTGGTGCTGGAGTAGGTAAAACAGTATTGATTCAAGAGTTCATCAACAATATTGCCAAAGGTCACGGAGGTCTTTCTGTATTCGCAGGAGTAGGAGAAAGAACACGTGAAGGAAATGACTTGTTGCGTGAGATGTTGGAGTCAGGAATTATTAAATACGGAGAAGATTTCATGCACTCTATGGAAAATGGAGGATGGGATTTATCTAAAG
>CANFZC010000073.1 GCA_947451475.1 Flavobacteriaceae bacterium
CCGAGGCTTGCCCTTTAGTATTAGCGCTGGTGTAGGCTTTATCGCCCTCTTTGGGGTAGCCGTGCTCAATGGTATTGTTTTAATATCCGAATTTAACCAATTAAAAAAAGAAGGAATGACCGACTTACATCGAATCGTCTTAATGGGAACCAAAGTGCGTCTGCGTCCCGTACTCATGACCGCTTTTGTAGCTTCTCTAGGTTTTCTACCGATGGCCCTAAGTAATGGCGCCGGTGCCGAAGTGCAACGACCTCTAGCAACCGTCGTAATTGGTGGTCTTTTAATCGCTACCTTCCTAACGCTTTTTGTCCTTCCTATTTTATACGTTACCTTCGAAAAAGGAATCAAAATAAAATCGGTATCCAAAAGTGCTACGATGCTAGTCCTACTTCTATCATTGTTTATCGCAAAAGCGCAAGCTCAAAACCCTATTCGCCTAGATGCTGCACTGGAACTAGCGCTCAAAAACAATGCAACAATCAAAAGCGAACGCCTAAAAGCAGCATACCAAAAGCAATTAATTAAAACGGCGTCCAACCTACCCTCGACTACCCTAACGGGTGACTTCGGCCAAATCAATAGCGCCTACAATGACAACCGCTTTGGTGTAACACAAGCGTTCAATTTTCCAACCGTATACAGCAATCAAAAGAAACTCTATACCGAAGAATGGAAAACAGCAACCCTAAACGTAGCCTTAAAAGAAGCCGAAGTAAAGAGAGAAGTAACCCAACTCTTCTATGCTTTAGTGTATCTATCCGAAAAAGAACGCCTCCTGCAACGAAGTGATAGCCTTTTTGCCTCATTTGCTCAAAAAGCAACGCTGCGCTTTAAAAAAGGAGAAAGTAACATATTGGAAAAAACCACCGCAGAAACCCAACAAGGGAATATCAAAACCCAATTGGCGCAATTGCAACAAGAAAAATTAGTTGTGCAAAGCAAATTCCAACTGGTTCTAAACTCGGAAACGCAAGTATTGCCGCTAACCGATCAATTAAAACTGCCCTACGTTCCAACTATCGATAGCACGACTGTGACCAAACATCCTTCCATACAAGTCTTAGAACAACAAAAGAAAGTTAGTTTAGCCTTAACCAAAGCAGAACGTTCTAAACTATTACCCAGCATCACCTTAGGGTATTATAGTTCTACGATAACAGGAACCGGTGCCGATAATGTACTATACGATAAAGCTACCCGCTTTCAATCAGCCCAATTCGGACTCGGAATTCCTTTACTAGGCGGAACTCAAAGAGCCAAAATAAAAGCGTCCAAAATAGCGGAATCTATAGCGGAAAACGAAGTTCAAAAAGGTAAAATGGAAGTTCAACAACAGTTCTTAAATGCGCAATCAAGTTATAAAACCTACCTAGAGCAGGTAGCCTATTTCGAAAAAACCGCACTGCCTAATGCTAAAATTATCAGCAATACTGCCAATAATCAATTCTACAACGGCGACATCAATTATTTAGATTGGGTGATGCTCATCCATCAAAGTATTGCCATTCAAAACGATTACATCAACACGGTTAATCTCTATAACGATGCCGTAATCCAACTCAACTATCTATCTTCAAAAAAGTAATACCATGAAAAATATAATGTTAACCCTTATAGGTCTTCTTGTCCTAGGCTGTCAGTCTAAAAAAGAAGCCTCCACTACAGATACACAATCGATCTCAGAATCCGTTGTAAATCTTAGCGTAGCACAATTAAAAAACACTGCATTAAGCACGCAAACCCTAGAGAAAAAATCCATCTCCTCCATTCTAAAAGTGAATGGACAAATTGATGTTCCTCCTCAAAATATGGTGTCCATCAGTATGCCGCTCGGAGGGTATTTAAAATCAACCAAATTGCTCCCAGGGATGCACATCGCCAAAGGGGAAGTCATCGCTACAATGGAAGACCAACAGTATGTCCAACTCCAACAAGAGTATTTGACCACTAAGTCACGCTTGTATTTTGCAGAGAAAGAATACGACCGCCAAAAGGAACTAAATCAAAGCCAAGCCAGCAGCGATAAAGTATTTCAATTAGCCGATGCCGATTTCAAAACCCTTCGCATTACATTAAGTGCTTTAGGTGAAAAACTTAAATTAATTAACCTCAATCCCAACACCCTATCCGAAAAGAACATTTCTAAAAGTGTCAACATCTACGCTCCAATTACCGGTTTTGTTTCTAAAGTTAACGTCAATATCGGTAAATACGTAAATCCAGCAGATGTCTTATTTGAACTAATCAATCCCACAGATATTCATCTAAACCTGAAGATCTTTGAAAAAGACATCACCAAATTAGCCATCGGACAAAAACTAGTTGCTTATACTAACAACCAACCTGAGAACAAACACAAATGCGAAATCATTTTAATTAGCAAAGATCTATCCATCGACGAACATTCCGCTGATGTGCACTGCCATTTTGAAAATTATGATAAAACATTATTACCCGGTATGTACATGAATGCCGAAATTGAAGTCAAAAGCAATGACGCACTTACCCTACCCGAAGAGGCCGTAGTAACTTATGAAGGCAAAGAATATGTGTTTGTAGCGCTAGATAAAACCAATTTCAAAATAACGGAAGTATCCACCGGAACCAATGAAAATGGTAGTGTCGAAATTATAAATGGCCAATCCTTAGCAAACAAAAACATCGTTACCAAAGGCGCCTACACCCTACTAATGAAATTAAAAAACAAATCCGACGAATAAGGCAATCATACTACTATTCATTAAAAAAAAAGCCCTTTAAAAGGGCTTTTTTTTAATTCTATACTCTATATTCTATATTATAACCACTTTACTCTTCCGTCTGCTGAAACTTAGTGCGCTTACTGCCTTCATACATTTCATACTTAACCAATCGAGCTTCCAAACTTCCATTAAATAACTTTATTTTTCGAGAAGGACGTAAACCAACAAACTTCAAAGCGTCCAAATTACCGGTTATAAACCAAGCATTAGTATTGGAGTAATTGTTTTTCAAAGTGTCGCCCAACTCGCGATAAAAACGCTCCAATTCAATATCCAATCGTTCTCCATAAGGCGGATTAAAAACCATATGCAACGGTCCTGTAGTTTCTTTTTTGGTTTCAAAGAAATTGGCCTGACTAATAGTTACATAATCTTCTAAGTTAGCATTCACTATATTGTCTTTGGCTTTCTGTACTGCACTAGGCGCTTTGTCATAGCCTACTATGGTATGATGGAATTCTTTAGTGCGTTTCATCATCGCATCAATAATCTGATCAAATAAATCATTATCCCAGTCGTTCCATTTCTCAAAAGCAAATTCCTTCCTATTGATATTCGCCGGTATATTACAGGCTATCATAGCCGCTTCTGCTAATAAGGTTCCCGAACCACACATCGGATCTAAAAAATCCGTACTGCCATCCCAACCCGACAATAATAACATTCCTGCCGCCAATACTTCATTTATAGGGGCAATATTAGTAGCCGTACGATACCCTCGATGATGCAAAGAAGCCCCCGAAGTATCCAAAGCAACCGAACATTGATCACGGTCTATGTGTATGTTGATACGCAAATCTGGAAAATCTTTATCCACACTTGGTCGCTGTCCAAACTTCTCTCTAAACTGATCTACAATGGCATCTTTCGCTTTTTGTGACACAAACTGTGAATGCTTAAAATGATCCGAATGTATGGTAGTATCAATAACAAACGTTTGATTTTCATTCATATATTTTGACCAGTCTATTCCTTGTATACCTTTATACAAACTTTGCTCATTAAAGGCTCTAAAATGATAGATGGGCTTTAAGATTTTCAAAGCCGTTCGCAACGATAAATTGGCCTTGTACATAAACCCTTTATCGCCTTTAAAACTTACCGCTCGGGTTCCTATTTCAACCTCCTGAGCACCCAATTGTTGCAATTCTTTTGACAGTATTTCTTCAAAACCAAAAAAGGTCTTGGCAATCATTTTAAAATTCTCCATAAAATCTCTGTGAACCTCTGCGTTGTTCTCTTTGAATCTCAGTGTAATAACTCGTTCTTAGTTACCTTAAGAAACTACAAAGTTTGGCAAAGTGTAATATCTGTGGCAAAAATACATTAAATTTGCACGTTCAGAATTCATTTGAAAAGAATAAATGTCAGATACCTCAAATACTCCATCCGAAAATTGGTTTGCCTCCTGGTTTGATACTCCCTACTATCATATACTTTATAAAGAACGCAACTACCGTGAAGCCCAAATCTTCATGGACAATCTTACCCATTACCTAAACCTCCCCGAAAAGGCCAAAGTATTAGATTTAGCCTGCGGAAAAGGACGCCATTCCATTTATCTAAATCAACTAGGATATAATGTAATTGGAGCTGATTTATCTGAAAACAGTATTGCAGAAGCCAATAAGAATGCCAATGATACCTTGCATTTTGTTGTGCACGATAAGCGCGAACCTTTCGATGATCAATTCGATGCCATCTTTAATCTATTCACGAGCTTTGGTTACTTTGATAAGGAAGAAGATGATTTAAAAACACTTTCAGCAATCAAAGAAAGTCTAAATGAATACGGATTTGCCGTGATCGATTTCATGAATGCAACGCAAGTAATTGAAAATCTTATTCCCAACGAAACCAAAGAAGTCGATGGGATTATTTTTAATATAAAACGCTATGTAAAGGATGGTTTCATCACCAAAGAAATAGCCTTTGAAGACAAAGGACAGCGCTTTCATTTCACCGAAAAAGTAAGAGCCTATGTCCTAGAAGACTTTCAACGCATGATGAATGAAACAGGCATCTATTTACTAGATACTTTTGGTGATTATAAACTAAAGAAATTCCACAAGAATACTAGCGAACGATTAATCATGATTTTTAAGTAAATGAATTATATCCTTCCTCTACTGTCAGTACTGCTAGGTTATGCTATTGCCCTTGGTATAAAACCCAAAGACAAGCAGAACCTTAAATTGCTACTGGCTTTTAGTGGATCATTTCTATTGTCTTTAACGGTAATGCATTTATTACCTGATGTTTACATCCATCAACTTGAAGGTTCGTTAAATACAGGTGTGTACATCATGATGGGGATCTTATTCCAAATCATCCTAGAGTTTTTCTCCAAAGGGGCCGAACATGGTCATGTACATGGCCATGATAAAATTACCCAAATGCCATGGTTGTTATTCATCAGTTTATGCATCCATGCCTTGTTAGAAGGATTCCCAGTAGCGCATCACCATAATTTAGCTTACGGAATCGCCATTCACCACCTACCGATTGCCATCATCTTAACTACGTTTTTCCTCAATGCCCAACTGAATAAAACAGCCTTAATGTTATTCATGCTAACGTTTGCCCTAATGACACCCTTAGGCACGTTACTATCCGATAGCTTACCCATTCTAAATCAATATTACTCTCAAATAACAGCAGTAGTCATCGGAATCTTATTTCATATTGCGTCAACTATTATCTTTGAAAGCAGTGAAGGTCACAAGTTCAATATCGCAAAAATATCAATGATTATACTAGGTATTGTATTGGCCTGTATCGTCTAAGTTTAGTACAATAAGAGTTAGACCGTAAAATAAAAACTTAGTAACTTAGCAACTCAGATACTCAGCAACTCTAAAAAATGACATTTACCAAAACCACCGAACAATCTTCCCACTACGATAGCCTCGAACATATGTCGGTAGCCGACTTGTTATCCAATATCAATAAAGAAGACCAAACAGTTCCCCTCGCGATCGAAAAAGCACTACCGCAAATTGAAGCCCTAGTCAGTAAAACAGTAGAGAAACTTAAACTCGGTGGCCGCCTTTTTTATATTGGTGCTGGTACTTCAGGTAGATTAGGAATCGTAGACGCCTCAGAATGCCCTCCTACCTTCGGAGTCCCATTTGATTTGGTAAACGGTATCATAGCAGGAGGCGACAAAGCCATCCGCCGTGCCGTCGAAAATGCAGAAGATGATCGCAACCAAGCCTGGATAGATTTACAAGAACAGCATATCGGACCTAACGATGTAGTTATTGGGATTGCTGCTTCAGGGACTACTCCCTATGTAATTGGAGGCCTAGAAGCATGTAATAAACAAAATATCCTTACCGGCTGTATTACGTGTAATGAAGGAAGTCCCTTAGCGCTAACCGCACTATACCCTGTAGTCGTGGTTGTAGGACCTGAGTTTGTAACGGGTAGCTCGCGAATGAAAGCAGGTACCGCCCAAAAACTGGTCTTAAACATGATATCAACTACCACGATGATTCAGCTAGGTCGTGTTAAAGGGAATAAAATGGTAGACATGCAACTCAGCAATGACAAACTAGTTGACCGTGGCATCCGAATGATTATGGGAGAAATCCCTGTAACCTACGAAGAAGCTGCCCTTTTATTAAAAGAAAATGGTAGCGTACGTAAAGCGGTAAACTATTTCAATACTAAATAATAAAAGTACCCATCATGCCTTCCAAAAAAGAATTACTAGATAAAGCCATAAAATACTTGCTCTATGCGTTACCCATGATGTTCATCGGACCTGCAGTAATTTACAACGCCTTTCAAAATAAAGAGAATAATTGGCATTATTTAGTCCTAGCCATCGGAATAGTCATCTGCATCTCCTCCGTATACTTTCTGTTCAAAGGAGTCAAAAACATAACCGATTCTCTTTTTCAAAATGATAACTAAAATCTAATAAGATAGCAAATTCATAGGCAATAGCACTGTAAAACAACCCAATTCAATGAAAAATCCAGTATTTATTATACTCCTACTATCCCTAATAGCCTGCTCTGATAAAGAGCGTAATTGCAAAGATTATAAAACAGGAACCTTCGAATTTACCAAAGAGATAAAGGGTAAAGAACAAACTTCCATCACCATTCGTACAGACAGCTTACAAATCGAAACCTATAATGGCAAAACCGATACGGCAACAGTGCATTGGGTAAACGATTGCGAATTTGTATTACACAAATTGCATCCCAAAACCATGGCAGAACAAAAAGCGGTTAGCATCACCATCTTAGCCACCGATAAAAAAGGCTATACCTTTGAGTATTCTTATGTCGGTGATGCCAAAAAACAACGTGGCACTGTAACAAAACTGAATTAATTACGTTTAATTCCAAAACCCTAACGAAACAATATGGAAATACTATTCACTCCCAATGCCTTAATGGCCATACTGACACTAACCTTTTTAGAAATCATTTTAGGAATAGACAATATTGTTTTTCTATCAATCGTATCGGGAAAATTACCCAAAGCAGACCAACCCAAAGCAAGACGCATCGGATTACTATTAGCCATGGCTTTTCGTGTCATCTTGTTGTTCGGTATCACGTGGGTAATGAGTTTACAAGACGTAATCAAAAGCATAGATTGGGGCTTTTTTGAAGCGCATATCACCGGACAAAGCTTAATTGTTTTCGGAGGAGGCCTGTTCCTGTTATACAAATCAGTCTCCGAAATCCACCATAAAATGGAAGGAGAAGAGGAAGGAACCAGTGGCAAAGCAAGCAATAGCATAGTGGCTGCCATCTTTCAAATAGCCCTTTTAAACATAGTATTTTCATTCGACAGTATCTTAACTGCCGTCGGTATGGTAAGCAACAGCGCTCCTGCACAGGGAGGATTTGGCTCCGAAGGCGCGCTACTAATCATGATTATAGCGGTAATAATTGCCATGATCATCATGATGATTTTTGCCGGACCGGTTTCTAATTTCGTTAACCAACATCCTACAATTCAAATCCTTGGCCTTTCGTTCCTAATTCTAATTGGAGTTATGCTAATCGCCGAAGGATCACACCTAGCCCATTTCCACTTTGGAAATGACGTCGAAGTAGGAACCATTCCAAAAGGGTATCTATACTTCTCAATCTTCTTCTCTTTATTTGTAGAATTCTTAAACCTTCGCATGAAGAAAAGCAAGAAGGTAGTGAAACTACACAATAGTGAAATACTAGATAACGAACTTAAAGACACCGATGTCACCGACTAAATCTTTTACATTTTTAGGAGCCTTTTTAGTCCTACTCTCTTCTTGCCATTTCAACGAAGGTGTAAATAAAGAACCTATCTTTAAAAACAACCCTCCCGAAAGTGCGGTATATAAAAATAAATTAGGCAACCTCATCAATGCCGATGATGATGAACTATCTTATGTAATTAAAGGTTATAAAGTCCAATATGGACATGATTTTTTAATAGTTACAATAAGTGGCCCAAACATCCTCGCAACTGCTTATATTCAAATAAATGACCCAAAGGGAATAGAACAGATAGTAGTAAATCGTGCTGCTGGTTATGTCGGAGCAGAATTAGAAGGGCTAAAGTTAGAAGTAACAAAAGCACCCTCCGGAACAGTACTGCTTTATAAAAGTGTAGAAAACATTATAGATTAATAATTAGAATCTATTTAGTCAAAGCAACAAAAGCTTGATCAACAAATAATATTAGAATTATCACATAAAAAAAATCCCGCTACATAGCGGGATTTTATATTTAGTCTAAAGACAACGTAATCTGTCCATCTTCATCCAGTTCAGTCTGTATATCCTCAGCTACTATTTCTGTATCCGGCATTTCAGAAGCTTCGGGCTCTTCAGGCACAGGTTCTTCGTATGGAAGTGGTTCTAACAAATTCACCTGCTTTAACTTATCAGTAGTTAATTGGTTTCCAATCGCCTTTATTCCTTTGACAGCAATAAACTGTTCTAAATCAACGGTAATTGTTTCTTTTTGCACTCCTTTTATTTTAGCAAAAACTACTTCTGCCATAGGACGCCAATCTGTTGAAACAATTTCCAATTGCGATTTCTCATGCTCACTGATAAATATTTCTTCTTTATTTTCATTCTCAACATGGAACCGCTTCACAAAATAACGCTCCTTCTCCCCATCATAATAAATAGCAGAAATAGGCTTATTCGGGTTCCACTTCTCCAAAACAATCATACCCTCTTCAAAGTGGGTAGTCAACTCCGGAATGATGGTTTTAAGTTTACCATTTTGGTTAATAATCAACAAGCGATCATTAGGTCGGAATTCACCCAATAACTCCCCTCTTCCATCAACATTCAAACGTTGTACGGTATCATCAAACCATACTTTACGTGGTCGCAAGGTCGAGATTCCTTTTTCTTTGAGTTCTATTTTCTTAATAGGATATTTAGTTACGGTATTTCCTCGAGAAGCTCTTCCTTTAATCGCTATATCAGAAAAGTCTACATCCCATTTCAGTTTTTTAACACTTCCTATTTGACGTAATAAAATGGTAACGGTCTCCGCTTCTCCATTAGGATTAGCAGAAAAATACAACACTTGCGAACCAGCCTTCTCTTGGGTTAAATCATAAAACTTATCACGAGTAACCCCAGAGACATTAAAGCGCTTGATAAAAGCAGATCCATTTTTACCATCACGATAGATCATATTGTATATGGTTCGCTTATCATTCTTATCAAATACCGCAATATGAATGATGTCTTTTCCAACAAATTTCTTATCATCTACTTTAGAGATCATCATTTTACCATCACGTAAAAACACGATGACATCATCGATATCCGAACAATCGGCTACATACTCATCTTTCTTTAATCCGGTACCAAAAAAGCCCTCTTCTTTATTTACAAAGAGTTTAGTATTTCGTAAAGCAACTTTAGTAGCCTCTATATTATCAAAACTACGAAGCTCTGTTTGACGTTCTTTCCCTTTCCCATATTTGTCTTTTAACTTCTGGAAAAAGTCTATAGTATAATCAATAATGTTATCTAAATGGTGCTTTACTTGCTCCATTTCGGCCTCCAATTTAGCAATCGCATCATCCGCTTTATCCGAATCGAAACGCGTAATACGAATCATCGGAATTTGAGTTAACTTTTGCAAATCATCATCATTAATTTCTCTAACAAATGACTTTTCAAACGGTTTGAATCGATCATACATATACACATTCAACGATTCTCTATCAGAATACAATTTGAAATCAATGTACATCTCTTCACGAATAAAGATTTTCTCTAAGGTGGAGAAATGCCATTTATTTTCTAACTCATCCAACTGAATCTCTAATTCCCGTTTAAGCAAATCTACCGTACGATGAGTCGAAATTCGCAACATATCCGAAACCCCAACAAATCGCGGCTTATGATTTTCAATAACACAACCCAAAGGTGCCACAGATGTTTCACAGGCGGTAAACGCATACAAGGCATCAATAGTTTTATCTGGTGACACACCGGGAGGAAGATGAATTAAAATCTCGACCTCAGCAGCAGTATTGTCTTCTATTTTTTTTACTTTGATTTTTCCTTTCTCATTTGCTTTCAAAATACTGTCAATCAAAGTTGATGTATTAGTTGAAAAAGGTATCTGTGTAATCACTAAGGTTTGCTTATCTAACTGATTAATTTTGGCACGCACTCTAACACGACCTCCACGCAATCCATCGTTATAATTAGAGACATCTGCGATACCAGCAGTTGGAAAATCAGGAAATAAGGTAAAGGGTTTATTCTTTAATACTTTAATTGAACAGTCAATCAGTTCATTAAAGTTATGTGGTAATATTTTAGTGGAGAGTCCTACAGCAATACCCTCAGCACCTTGAGCTAACAGCAATGGAAACTTAACCGGCAAGTTGATTGGTTCTGCACGCCGACCGTCATAAGACATCCCCCATTCCGTAATCTTGGGTGAATACAATACATCGTGACCAAACTTAGAGATACGGGCCTCAATGTAACGAGAAGCTGCCGCACTATCCCCAGTAAGGATATTTCCCCAGTTTCCTTGCATGTCAATAATTAAGTCTTTCTGACCTATCTGCACCATGGCATCCCCAATACTAGCATCCCCATGGGGGTGGTACTGCATGGTATGTCCAACAATATTGGCTACTTTATTGTAACGGCCATCATCCAATTCTTTCATGGAATGCATGATACGACGTTGTACTGGTTTGAACCCATCTTCTATAGCGGGTACAGCACGTTCTAAGATTACATAAGAGGCATAATCTAAGAACCAATCCTTATACATACCCGTTACTTTGGTAATGGTATCTTCAGGATTCTCGTCGTTTTCATAGAAATGGCTGCCGGTAGAGGGACGTATGATATCGTCAAATCCTTCTTCCTGAGCATCATCACCTGTTGACTCATTAAAAGCTTCAGTGCTTTCGTCTTCATTAGGGATAGTATCGTCTTCTTCTTCGTCTTTCATTTAGGCTGAACTTATTTCAGTATCTTAAAATTAACTATTTCTCGACCACATCCAATTCCACTTTCAAATTATTGATAATGAAATCTTGACGATCTGGGGTGTTTTTTCCCATATAGAACTCCAAAAGCGTTTCTATGGAAGTGGCCTTATCTAACATGACCGGATCAAGCCGAATATCTTGTCCTATAAAATGTTTAAATTCATCAGGCGAAATCTCTCCCAATCCTTTGAATCGAGTTATCTCGGGTTTAGGTTTTAGTTTTTCAATGGCATTAACTCGTTCTTCATCACTATAACAGTAGATTGTTTCCTTTTTATTTCGTACCCGGAATAATGGGGTTTGCAATATATATAAATGTCCGTCCTTAATGAGTTCGGGAAAGAATTGCAAAAAGAAGGTTATTAATAACAAACGTATATGCATCCCATCGACATCGGCATCAGTGGCAATCACAATATTGTTGTAGCGCAAGTCGCCCATATCTTCTTCAATATCTAAAGCGGCTTGGAGTAAGTTAAATTCTTCGTTCTCATAAACAATCTTTTTAGTCATGCCATAAGAATTCAAAGGCTTTCCTCGCAAACTAAATACAGCCTGTGTATTCACATCTCGAGATTTGGTGATCGAACCCGAAGCCGAGTCTCCCTCGGTAATAAACAACGTGCTTTCTAAAC
>CANFZC010000074.1 GCA_947451475.1 Flavobacteriaceae bacterium
CATTTTCGTACATGCTACTGGAGTTAAAGCTGAAACTTTAAACGAAGGAGACAAAGTATCTTACGAAGAAGAAGAAGGAAGAAAAGGTAAAGTAGCCGCTCAAGTAGTAGCTATCGAAGACTAATATATATTATTTTTTGATTACCTAGATTTACAAAACGCTCCGAAATCGGAGCGTTTTTTTTATACAATACTCGTGTTATTTAAACTGAATTTAAATAAGTGTTTTTATTGATATAAATAACAAACGTTTAGCTTTTGACTTTTGCTTATTAAATAATGCGATGTATATTTGTGACTATTTTAAATACTTCAAAATTTAAGCGGTATGCAATCCAATCAATTAGATTATTTGCCAATCCTAATGCAGGGTGGTTTAGCGGTCGGATTTGTGGTTTTAACCATTATTGGCTCTAGCTTTTTAGGACCAAAAAGACATTCTAAAAACAAAGACATTAACTTCGAATGCGGTATTGAATCTGTAGGTAATGCTCGAATTCCATTTTCTGTAAAATACTTCTTGGTAGCCATTTTATTTGTACTCTTCGATGTGGAGGTTATCTTTCTGTATCCTTGGGCTATTAATTTTAAAGCGCTAGGAATAGAAGGCATGATAAAGATGGTTATTTTTATGTTGTTGCTTTTAGTCGGCTTCTTCTACATTATAAAGAAGAAAGCTTTAGAATGGGAATAAAAATAAATTGCTATGAGTACTACAAAAACGAATATGGTAGCTCCGCCAGAAGGAGTAGTTGGCGAAGGATACTTTGCTACAAAACTAAACGATGTTGTTGGATTAGCGCGTGCTAACTCTCTTTGGCCATTACCATTTGCAACTTCTTGTTGCGGAATCGAATTTATGGCAACCATGGCATCACATTATGATTTAGCTCGTTTCGGATCTGAACGAGTTAGTTTTTCACCTCGCCAAGCTGATATGTTAATGGTAATGGGAACCATTTCTAAGAAGATGGCTCCTATTTTACGTCAAGTATACGAACAAATGTCAGAACCAAGATGGGTTATTGCCGTAGGAGCTTGTGCTTCCTCTGGTGGTGTTTTTGACACCTATTCTGTGCTTCAAGGAATTGACAAAGTAATACCTGTTGATGTATATGTCCCAGGTTGCCCACCTAGACCCGAACAAATCGTTCAAGGTGTAATGCAATTACAAGAATTGGTGAGAAATGAATCTGTAAGAAGAAGAAATTCACCTGAATATAAAGAATTATTAGCTTCTTATAACCTATAATATGGCTTTAGAAACAGCTTTTATACAAGAAAAATTAGCTCAAACTTTCGGCAACAACGTGCTGAATTTTGAAATGAAAAGGGATGTTTTCACTTTCGAGGCAACATCAGAAACAATTCACGAAGTAATTCACTTTTTGAAAGAACAAGAAGATTTAAACTTTCACTTCTTGACCGACTTAACGGGAATTCATTTTCCGGATAATGATCCATCACATCAATTCGCTGTAGTATATCAATTGCATAATTGGATTGAAAATGTTCGCATACGCGTTAAAACTTTTATGCCTGATCCTGCCGAAGTGGATACTATTACCGATTTATTTTTATGTGCCAATTGGATGGAACGTGAGGCATGGGATTTCTTCGGAATCAACTTCAAAGGTCATCCGCAATTGAAACGTATCCTGAATATGGACGAAATGGTTTCGCATCCAATGCGTAAAGAATTTCCAATGGAAGACAGTGGGCGAACTGACAAAGACGACCGCTTCTTCGGAAGAACACCAGTTAATAATTAAATAACTCAACATTATAAATGTCAGATTTATTATTACCACCAGAGCATCGATATGCTAAAATCATAGAGCAGAGCCGAAATGAAGACGGTAGCGAGTTTTCTATCTTAAATTTAGGCCCAACTCACCCAGCAACTCACGGAATTTTTCAAAACATTTTATTGATGGACGGGGAACGCATTATAGATGCAGAACCTACCGTAGGGTACATACATCGTGCTTTTGAGAAAATTGCAGAAAACCGTCCTTTTTACCAAATTAATGTACTGACTGACCGGATGAACTATTGTTCATCTCCTATCAATAATATGGCTTGGTGGATGACCGTAGAAAAACTATTAAATATTGAAGTTCCTAAAAGAGCTCAATATCTAAGAGTTATCGTGATGGAATTAGCTCGTATTACAGATCATTTAATTTGCAACTCAATATTAGGAGTGGATACAGGAGCTTATACAGGGTTCTTATATGTATTCCAATTTAGAGAAAAAGTATATGAGATATATGAAGAAATATGTGGTGCTCGTTTAACGACCAACATGGGTAGAATTGGTGGTTTCGAAAGAGAATGGTCGGAAGAAGCGTTTAAGAAATTAAATACTTTTTTAGAAGATTTCCCTGTAGCATGGAAAGAATTTGAAAACCTATTTGAACGCAATAGAATTTTTATAGACCGTACTGTTAATGTAGGGCCAATTACGGCAGAAAAAGCAATGCAATACGGATTAACAGGTCCGAATTTACGTGCTGCCGGAATTGATTATGACGTTCGTAAAGCCGCTCCATATTCTTCTTATGAAGATTTTGAATTTGATGTTCCTGTTGGAAAATCGGGGGATACTTACGATCGTTTTTGTGTTCGTAATGGCGAAGTATGGGAAAGTCTAAGCATCATCAAACAAGCATTAGCTAAATTACCAGAAGGACCTATACATGCGGATGTACCGGATTATTACTTACCTCCAAAAGAAGATGTATACCACAATATGGAAAGCTTAATCTATCACTTTAAAATTGTGATGGGTGAAGTTCCCGTTCCGGTTGACGAAATTTACCATGCTGTTGAAGGTGGTAACGGAGAATTAGGATTTTATTTAACTACTGACGGTAGCAGAACACCTTATCGATTAAAACTCAGAAGACCTTGTTTTATTTATTATCAAGCCTATACTGAAATGATTAAAGGCGGTATGCTATCTGATGCTATTGTTATTTTATCAAGTTTAAATGTAATTGCAGGCGAATTAGACGCTTAATAATTATGGAAAGATCACACATCAAACAAGAGATAAACATCACTGATTCATTGATGACTCGAATTAATGAATTAATCAGTCATTATCCTGCCGATAAAAAGAAGTCGGCTTTACTACCGGTTTTGCATGAAGTTCAGGACGCACATGACAATTGGTTGAGTATTGAATTGCAGGATAAAGTGGCCGAAATTCTAGAAATTTTACCTATAGAAGTTTACGAAGTGGTTACGTTTTACACTATGTTTAACCAGCGACCAATTGGTAAGTACATGTTTGAATTCTGTCAAACCTCACCTTGTTGCCAAAATGGCGTAGAAGATTTAATGGATTACACTTGTTCCAAATTAGGGGTAAAAGTAGGCGAACCAACTACTGACGGACAATTTGAAGTTCGAGGAGTAGAATGTTTAGGTGCTTGTGGCTACGCACCTATGATGCAGCTTGGGGATTTTTACCAAGAGCATTTGACAAAAGAAAAAATCGATCAGTTAATTACAGATTGCAAGGACGGAAAAATCACTTTACACGATAAATAATATCATGGGAAGAAAAATATTATTAGACAAAATCAATGTTCCAGGTATTAAAACCTACGAAGTATACCGTCGTGAAGGCGGATACGCTTCAGTAGAAAAAGCCTTGAAGAAAATGACTCCTGATGAAGTAGTTGAAGAAGTGAAAACTTCGGGATTACGTGGTCGTGGTGGTGCAGGATTCCCTGCCGGAATGAAATGGAGTTTTATTGATAAAAAATCAGGCAAGCCAAGACACTTAGTTTGCAATGCCGATGAATCAGAACCGGGTACATTCAAAGACCGTTTCTTGATGGAGTACATTCCGCACTTGTTAATCGAAGGAATGATTACCTCAAGTTATGCCCTTGGTGCTAACCTATCCTACATCTACATTCGTGGAGAATACATGTGGGTCTATAAAATTTTAGAAAGAGCCATTGCCGAGGCTAAAGCTGCGGGATGGTTAGGTAAAAATATAGTAGGCTCTGGCTACGATTTGGAATTATATGTCCAAATTGGTGGTGGAGCTTACATCTGTGGAGAAGAGACTGCCTTAATAGAAAGTCTAGAAGGAAATCGTGGCAATCCACGTTTAAAACCACCCTTCCCTGCCGTACAAGGTTTATGGCAAAACCCTACCGTTGTAAATAACGTAGAAACCATTTCTGCTGTGCCTTGGATTATCAATAATTCTGGCGCTGATTATGCAGAAATTGGAATCGGACGTTCTACAGGAACCAAATTGATTTCTGCTTCTGGAAATATAAAAAACCAGGGGGTTTATGAAATTGAATTAGGGTTATCAGTATATGAGTTCATGAATTCAGATGAATATTGTGGCGGTATGCAAACCGATAGACCTTTGAAAGCCTTAGTCCCTGGAGGTTCATCTGTGCCTATATTACCTTCTAATTTAATTTATAAAACCGCTGCTGGAGAAGACCGATTAATGTCTTATGAAAGTTTGTCTGATGGTGGTTTTGCTACTGGTTCCATGCTGGGTTCAGGAGGGTTCATTGTTTATGATGACCGTGCTTGTATCGTTAGAAATACTTGGAACTTTGCTCGTTTTTACCACCATGAATCTTGTGGCCAATGTACGCCTTGTCGTGAAGGAACAGGCTGGTTAGAAAAAGTATTGTGGAGAATTGAAAACGGTCAAGGTCGTGAAGAGGATATTGAACTGTTATGGAGCATACAATCTAAAATAGAAGGAAACACCATTTGTCCTTTAGGTGATGCAGCATCGTGGCCTGTGGCTGCAGCTATTCGTCACTTTAAAGATGAATTTGAATACCACATACGTTTCCCAGAAAAAGTAAAAAACAGAGATCACTTTGTAGCTGAGCCTTTTGAAAAGGTAAAACATTTAGTGGCCAAACAAGAACTATAAAGACTAGAATTTCATACAATGAAAGTAACCATAGACGGTCAAGAAATAGAAGTAGCACCAGGAACAACGATCCTGCAAGCTGCTCGTATGATTGGTGGAGAATCTGTTCCGCCAGCCATGTGTTATTATTCGAAACTAAAAGGAACTGGTGGAAAATGCCGTTGCTGTTTAGTGGATGTTACCAAAGGAAGCGAAGCAGATCCAAGACCAATGCCTAAACTAGTTGCCTCTTGTGTAACGGGTTGTCAAGACGGAATGGAGATTGCCAGCAAAAAATCGGACCGTGTGCAAGAAGCACGTAAAGCGGTTACGGAATTCCTTTTGATCAATCACCCCTTAGATTGTCCTGTATGTGATCAAGCTGGGGAATGTGATTTACAGAACCTAAGCTTCGAACACGGAAAATCAGAAACCCGTTTTATCGAGGAAAAGAGAACCTTTGAGCCTGAAAATATTGGTCCGTATATCCAACTGCACATGAACCGTTGTATTGTTTGTCAGCGTTGTGTAGAAGTAGCCGACCAGTTAACGGACAAAAGAGTCCATGGCGTTTTAAACCGTGGGGATCATTCTCAGATTTCTACTTGTATTTCGACTGCCATTGACAACGAGTTTTCTGGAAACATGATTGATGTTTGTCCGGTAGGTGCTTTAACTGATAAGACATTCCGATTTAAATCAAGAGTATGGTTCAACAAACCATTCAATGCGCATAGAGAATGTACGACTCCAGGTTGTTGTGGTAAAACGACTCTATGGATGTTTGGTAACGAAATACAAAGAGTAACTGCTCGTAAAGACGTGTACCATGAAGTAGAAGATTTCATTTGTAACACGTGTCGTTTTGATAAAAAAGAGGTGGCAGATTGGATTATTGAAGGTCCGCGTCAATTCGAGAAAGACTCGGTAATCAACCAGAACAAACATTACGGTAAAACAGACCACGTTGTGATTGACACAGAAAAAGGCATCCTTCAAGGAAGGGATATTGACCGTAAAAAAATCAGTATGGCTGAGATTGATTATAACGAAAAAATAGATGGTAACCCTATAAATGCTAAGAACAATGGATAGTGGATTTATCATAGAAAAAAGCGTTTTGATTGTAGTAGTTTTTGCTGTGACCATGATTATGGCGATGTATTCTACTTGGGCAGAACGTAAAGTGGCAGCCTTTCTTCAAGACCGTGTAGGTCCTAACCGTGCGGGATGGGGAGGTTTATTGCAACCGCTTGCTGACGGTATGAAATTATTCGCCAAGGAAGAATTTGAACCTAATACGCCTAATAAATTTCTATTCTTTGTAGGTCCAGCCATTGCCATGAGTACGGCTTTAATGACCAGTGCCGTAATCCCTTGGGGCGACAAATTAGAAATCTTTGGAAGAACCGTATACCTTCAAGCTACCGATATTGATGTGTCTTTATTGTACATCTTTGGAGTGGTCTCTGTTGGTGTTTATGGCATCATGATTGGAGGCTGGGCTTCTAACAATAAGTTCTCGCTTATGGGAGCGGTTCGTGCTGCCTCTCAAATGGTATCGTATGAAGTAGCTATGGGATTATCCATGATTGCTTTGTTGATGATGACGGGAACTTTGAGCTTGAAAGAAATCTCCCTACAACAGCAAGGAATGAACTGGAATGTTTTCTACCAACCGGTAGGCTTCTTAATCTTTCTTATTTGTGCTTTTGCCGAAACCAATAGAACTCCGTTTGACTTAGCCGAATGTGAATCGGAATTGATTGGAGGGTATCATACGGAGTACTCCTCGATGAAAATGGGATTCTACTTGTTTGCTGAATATGCTAACATGTTTATTTCTTCTACTATTATCGCAGTGCTTTATTTTGGTGGGTATAATTATCCTGGTATGCAATGGATGATTGACCATGCTGGGGTTAATACGGCTAATGTATTAGGAATAGGCGTACTATTTATCAAGATATGTTTCTTCATATTCTTTTATATGTGGGTGCGTTGGACGATACCGCGTTTTAGATACGATCAATTGATGAATTTGGGGTGGAAGATTTTAATTCCGCTATCTATCGTCAACATTATAATAACAGGAATTTGCATTTTAGCTTTTAAATAAGATACCGCAACTATGTCAACAGCAATACAAAATATATCGCTCTCGGGCAAAAAGAAACAGGTTTCCAATAAGGAAATGACGTTTTTGGAGCGACTTTATTTAGTAGCCATCTTCAAAGGGTTACTAATTACCATCAAACACTTTTTTAGAAAAAAAGCCACCATTCATTATCCAGAGCAAGTACGTGAGTTCAGTCCGGTGTACCGTGGTCAACACATGTTGAAACGCGACGAGCAAGGAAGAGAGAACTGTACCGCTTGTGGATTGTGTGCCCTTTCTTGTCCGGCCGAGGCTATTACTATGAAAGCAGCAGAACGCAAACGCGGTGAAGAACATTTGTACCGTGAAGAAAAGTATGCCGAAATCTATGAAATCAATATGTTGCGTTGTATTTTCTGTGGTCTGTGTGAAGAGGCTTGTCCAAAAGACGCCATTTACCTTACGATCTCTAAAGAATTAGTTCCGGCTCAATACGATCGTGAGGATTTCATCTTCGGTAAAGATAAATTGGTTATGCCATTGGAGATGGCTATGAAAAACGCTCAACTTAAAAACGCTAACTAATGTCACCTATTACTCTTATATTTTATTTTTTATCGGCTATTACGTTGGCTTCAGCGTTCTTGACGATTTATAGCAAAAACCCAATACACAGCGCTATCTATTTAGTCATCTGTATGGTTTCTATAGTGGGCCATTACTTGATGTTTAATGCCCAATTTCTAGCGTTAGTTCAACTAATCGTCTACGCGGGCGCCATTATGGTACTCTTCTTATTTACCATCATGTTGATGAACTTAAATAAAGAAGACGAAGTACATAAGCCTAGAATTACCCGTCTTGGTGCCATCGTAGTTTTTATCATTACTAGCATTGTACTAGTGACCATCTTCATCCATTCTAAAACGATTATGGGTGATTACGATACTTCGGGAGAAGATTTCCAATCTATTCGTAAGCTGGGACAAGTACTATTGAATGAATATATGGTGCCTTTCGAGTTTGCTTCTATACTATTATTAGTGGCGATGATTGGGGTGGTATTATTGTCTAAAAAAGAAAAAACAGAGAAATAACATGAACAATATTTTAAATCAAATAGGGATTGAAAACTACATCTTCCTTTCGGTGCTGCTTTTTTGCATTGGGGTTTTTGGAGTGTTGTACAGACGAAATGCGATCATTGTATTTATGTCTATTGAGATCATGCTCAATGCCGTAAACTTATTGTTTGTAGCGTTCTCGACCTACCACCAGGATGCTGAGGGACAAGTATTTGTATTTTTCTCTATGGCTGTAGCGGCTGCCGAAGTAGCGGTAGGATTAGCGATACTCGTATCGGTGTACCGAAACTTGGGGTCTATTGACATTGATAATTTAAAGAATTTAAAAGGATAACGCGGGATGGAAACAAATTTAGCTTTAGTATTACTCTTATCTCCGTTTGTTGGATTTCTATTCAATATCTTCTTTGGAAAAAAAGTAAGCAGAACCGTATCGGGTGCGATAGGGACGTTGACTGTAGTGGTTTCGTTCTTGATGAGTATTTGCTTCTTTGCCCAATTAAACCAAAACGGTAAGGCCTTTGAACTTTCGTTATTCGATTGGATCTCCGTTCATAATTTCAAATTGGACTTTGGTATTTTACTGGATCAATTGTCCTTATTATGGTTGTTATTCGTAACTGGTATTGGGTCCTTGATTCACTTATACTCCATTAGCTATATGCACGATGATGAAAATATGCATAAGTTCTTTGCTTACTTGAATCTGTTTGTGTTTTTCATGATCACCTTAGTAGTAGGTAGTAACTTATTAGTAATGTTTATTGGTTGGGAAGGCGTTGGATTATGTTCGTACTTGTTAATTGGCTTTTGGTATAAAAACCAAGAGTATAACGATGCTGCTAAGAAAGCGTTCATCATGAACCGAATTGGGGATTTAGGCTTCCTTATTGGGATGTTTATTTTGGCTACGATGTTCTCTACCTTAAACTATACTGAACTAAAACATGCTGTAGGTGCTGGGGATGTTAATACCGCTTTATTGGGTGTAGCCGCACTTTGTTTGTTTATTGGTGCTACCGGTAAATCGGCACAGTTGCCTTTGTATACTTGGTTACCTGATGCGATGGCAGGTCCGACACCCGTATCGGCTTTAATCCACGCAGCGACGATGGTTACGGCGGGAATCTTTATGATTACCCGTATGAACTTTGTATTTGATTTAACCCCTGGGGTACAAAATATAATCGCCATAGTGGGTGCTGCTACTGCTTTAGTAGCTGCCTCTATAGGATTACTTCAAAACGATATTAAAAAGGTATTGGCTTATTCTACCGTTTCACAATTGGGATTGATGTTCTTGGCTTTAGGGCTTGGCGCTTATAACGTAGCGGTATTTCATGTAATCACCCATGCGTTCTTTAAAGCTTGTTTGTTCTTGGGTTCTGGTTCTGTGATTCACGGACTACATGGCGAACAAGACATGCGAAAAATGGGCGGTTTGCGTAAAGCCATGCCGATTACGTTTATGACTATGTTGATCTCTACTTTGGCTATTTCGGGTATCTTCCCGTTTGCCGGATTCTGGTCTAAGGACGAAATCTTAATGGTGGCTTTTGAGCACAATAAAGTATTATGGGCCGTTGCTTCGATTGCTTCTATTATGACGGCTTTCTACATGTTCCGTTTGATGTACTTGACGTTCTTTAAAGAATTTAGAGGTACAGAAGAGCAAAAACACCACTTGCATGAGAGTCCGAGTTTGATTACTATTCCGCTTATCATCCTTGCTGTATTGGCCTTGGTAGGTGGGGCTATTAATTTACCGGGCAGCAATTGGTTAAACCATTTCTTAGAGCCAATCTTGGCCACGAAACACGAGGAACATGCCTTAGGAAGCAACGACTATATGTTGATGGGTATTGCTTTGGCGGGAGCCCTTGTAGGGATTGCTTGGGCGTATGCTAAATACATCAAACAAAGTTTTGTCCCTAAAGAAGATGCTGAAATCGTTGGTTTCAATAAAACCATTTACAACAAATACTATGTTGACGAATTCTATACCTTTTTGATTGTAAACCCAATCAACGGCTTGGCTAACTTCTTCCGTACCACTTTGGAACCTGCATTAGGGAAAGCGGTCTTTAGTTTGGGCAGTGCGGCTAATGGCTTGGGTACCCAAGGTAAAAAATTACAAAACGGAAATATTGGCTTGTACCTGTTTGTCTTTGTCATTGGAATATGTGCCATCATAACTTATTTATTTATAGCTCAATAATTTTTACATAATGGATGTAACTACTATATTATTATTACTTCTTGTTGGTGCCATCGCCACGTTTTTGGCAGGAGACAAACTAGCGTCTAAAGTCGCCCTTATCTTCAGCTTAGGAGCTTTGGGAGTGTCCTTGTATTTATTAAATCTGTACACCCAAGGGACTGACATCAGTTTTATGGGGACTTGGATGACCAACCCAAAAGTAGCTTTAGCGTTTAAAGCGGATGGACTTTCGATGGCTATGGTTTTATTGACCACGGCATTGACTCCTTTGATTATATTCTCCTCTTTTGGGAATAGTTTTGCTAACAGTAAAAACTTTTATGCCTTAGTGCTGTTCATGGCGTTTGCAATGACAGGAACGTTCTTGGCAGCGGATGGATTATTGTATTATGTGTTCTGGGAATTGTCTTTAATCCCTATCTACTTCATTGCTTTGATTTGGGGTAACGGTGATGCTGAAGAACGCAAAAAAGCGGTATTGAAATTCTTTATCTATACTTTGGGAGGTTCGCTATTCATGCTGGTTGCTTTTGCTTATTTATATGCTAAAGCCGGTAGCTTCTTATTGGAAGACTTATACAAATTAGACTTGAGTGCTAACGAGCAATGTTGGATCTTCTTTGCTTTCTTCTTGGCCTATGCCATTAAGATTCCGATTATACCTTTCCATACTTGGCAGGCTAAAGTGTATCAAAAAGCACCTACTGTTGGCACAATGCTCTTATCAGGGGTTATGTTGAAAATGGGATTGTACAGCGTTATTCGTTGGCAATTACCTATCGCTCCGATGGCTGCGAAACAATACATGCCTGTTTTAATAGGATTAAGCATTGCAGGCGTAATTTATGGTTCTATAGTAGCCTTACGTCAGAAAGATTTGAAAAAGCTATTGGCCTACTCCTCTTTGGCGCACGTTGGTTTGATTGCGGCAGGCTGTTACACCTTGACCCTTGATGGATTGAGCGGTGCTGTTTCTCAAATGATCGCTCACGGATTTGTTATTGTAGGCTTGTTCTTTGCGGCAGAAATCATCAGTAGAAGATATCAAACGAATACCATTGCTGATATGGGTGGGATTCGTACCCAAACGCCGAAGTTTACCTCAATGTTTATGATCTTGGTCTTGGCCTCAGTTGCCTTGCCGGGAACCTTTAACTTTGTGGGAGAGTTTACGGTATTGTACAGTTTGAGTCAGGCCAATATATGGTTTGCCGTCTTAGGAGGAACCACCATTATTTTGGGTGCTTACTATATGTTGAAGATGTTCCAAAATGTAATGTTAGGGGAAACCAACAGCAAAGCCTTTGCGGATGTCACTACCAACGAAGCTATTACTTTTGTGGTACTCATCGCCTTTTTATTGTTCTTCGGACTCTATCCAAAACCGATTGTGGATTTGGTTACGCCGAGTTTAAAAGAAATTTTAGTCACTATTAATCACTAAGTCCTACCCATGAATACATTAATTGCCATATCAGGTTTAGGTGTTTTTTGCCTTATCGCTGAAATCTTTAATTTAAGAAA
>CANFZC010000075.1 GCA_947451475.1 Flavobacteriaceae bacterium
AGTATAAAAAGCACTAAGCACAGAAGCATAGCATAAAATAGTATATGACCAATCAATTCTCCCATACGATAAGCACTAGTGCTTTCCTCATAGTGATTATATTGATTTTCAATGGTTAGCCCGTTGCTAAAATGTAATGACGAACGTATTTTATCCTTTTCTAATAAAAAATTAGCATCACTTTTCGAGGAATAAATAAACACCAAGTTATAAGTAGTATTATTTAAAAACAAACTCCAACTTTCCCATAACTTTTGTTTTCCATTAAGTCGCATAATACAACTTAATTTCATGAGTTTTAATCCTTTGATTTTTACTATTTCTTTTTTTAGTAATTTTCCTCTAATGGAACTTAAAACACCTTTCTGAATCCCACTATAATAGTGCAACAAATCTTCTTCATCCTCTAAAGTAACCAAAGTGTCTTTTAGTATGGATTTTGAGGTCATAATGGTAGCATCATCAATAAATCCTTTAGCTATTTTTAACCCTAGTGTATCTGATTCTTCTACATCCCTGGGCATCATTACACTAACGTATTCGTCAATTTTATAGTCTGCTAACTTTTGTGCTAAGCTGTTCGTAACAACAAAAAGAAAAAATACTAGTACGTGTGGTCTCATAAAGGATATTTAAATTAAAACGTATTGCGCCTATTTTAAACCCCGCTTAACTGCGGGCTGACTTTCAATATAAGTTGCTATTTGATCATCTGTACTCATAACAACCGCTCATCCCAAAAATAATCTTCAGACCTAAGCAGTTGCACTGAGGAAAGAAATAAAGGATGTTTTGTATTGATAACATAATTGTATTCACTCGGAATAATAGCCGACGGAACCTGTAAAACCAAGCTTTCTTGCTGCTTGTACCAGGCCGACCCTAGTTCTTGTAATTTTGGATAAGCATCTAATTGCGTCCAATTAACCGGTAAATCAGCTACGGCTAGACGCTTGAATAAAGCGGCATCATCCGCAACCTGTAGTACCATCATTTTATATGTAATGGAAGCTGGTAAGATGCAAGAGCGGCGCGCCACCATTTCTAACGTAGCTAATGAGCGACTACTCCCAGCATACGTTACAAATTCCCCCGTTTTATTCCACCGATTAGCAACCCCCGAAGAAGATAGGTCTTTTGAATAAACTTCATTTGCAATTTTAAACAGCTCCATCCCTAAACATTGTCTCCACGCTCAAGGGCCGTTAATTGATCATCAATAAATTTAATACCCGAAACAGTATCCAGAAAATCTTTTGGTGGTTTCTTATCAAAATAGAAATTCATACTATTGAGCCACTTGTCAAAGTTCTCCGAACTTTCAAATACCTCTTTACCATGTTCATACAAGGATAGTATTAAAACCAAATGCTCTTTTAAGTTCTCCTTTAAATTAGTTTTGGGTTTTCTATAGGAACGCAACGTCTTTACACTGATGTTAAACCAATCAGAAATAACATCGTCGTTAAAAGAAGTTTCTTCCTTTAAATAGATAAGATACTGCTCATCAATGATATTGTTTTTTATATAATAAAAAACATCCATATGATTACCAATCTCCGGAATCTTAGCAATTGCCGCTCTTGAAAGGGTGCCTAATGTAGCCATAACTAATTATTTAAAACAAATATAGTAATTTTACCTAATACAAAAGGCAATTTTACCTTATTTATTTCAAACGTCTAATCGGTAGCGATAAAAGCCTCTATTCCAAATCAAAAACCCACCAATTGCATTAACAGGAACAAACCTTAAACCTTAAACCTGAAAACTGAAACCTGAAATTTGAAACCTGAAACTTGAAACCTGAAACTTGAAACCTGAAACTTGAAACCTGAAACCTGAAACTTGAAACCCCTAACAAAAGACCTCTTACTCTTTAATTAGTTTTTTAAACGCCATTTGACCGTTAGCTCCTTTTAGTTGTAAGACATACTGACCCACTGCTAAATTCTCTAAAGTAATCGGCTCGTCAAACGTGCATTGCCCCGATTTTACGTTTCTTCCCAGTAAATCAATAATGCTATACTGAAGCGTTTCCTTGGCATCCTCCGAACCTTTAACGACTACATAATCTTTGGTCGGATTTGGATAAAGGTATAAGGAATCAAAACGGGCAGTGTAAGTAGCGGCCGACAAGGAGGTCGGACACGGCAATGTAACGGGCAAATTTCTATTAATGGTTGTACCATCCCCTATTTGTCCATAATCATTTCGTCCCCAAGTTGCTATAGAACCGTCTGTTTTTATAGCCATAGTATCCAAGTATCCCGCATCTATTTTCGTCCAACTCGTAGCAGAGGCGATTAAAACCGGCGTTGTCCTATCGAAATTGGTACCATCACCCAATTCCCCATATAAATTATATCCCCAAGCATAAAGCGAATTACCGCGTAAACCAATAAAATGATTTATTCCCGATGCTATTTGTGTCCAGTCCGTTGCGGTGCCTACTTGAGTAAAGATCCCCACAGGTCCAAGAGACCATGCGCCCGAAACCCATGCCGTGCCGTCCGACTTAAGTGCAATCGACTGATTATAGCCACCGCTAACGCTAATCCAATTGGTATCGGTTCCTATTTGAGCCGGAAAATAAACATTGCTATTGGTACCGTTACCTAACTGTCCTCCAGCATTACCGCCCCAAGACCAAAGTGTACCGTCCGTTTTAATAGCCAACGTCTGATTCTCACCAGCATTTATAGCCCTCCAAGTTTCGTTGCTCCCAGAGATAACCTGCTGTGGCGCATTTCTATCGATATTGGTACCATCGCCCAACTGACCATCATAATTGGTACCCCAAGCCCAAAGCGTACCATTAGTCTTCAAAGCCAAGGAATGAAAACACGCACTAATCGCACTCCAATCAGTATCCGTCCCAATTTGCATAGGAATGGCCGATTCGTTATTGGTACCATCGCCCAACTCCCCATGATAATTATAGCCCCAAGCCCATAGGGTACCGTCCGTCTTTAAGGCCAAACAATGATTTGCCCCAGCAGATATTTTACTCCAATGGGTATCGTTTCCTATTTGTACGGGCGAACTTCGGTGTATCGAAGTTCCATCACCCAAATTATGTACCGTATTATTTCCCCAAGCCCAAAGCGTCCCATCGGTTTTGATGCCAAAGGAATTCCCTGCAGCACCCGAACATATTTCTCTAAAGCATTGCCCAAACCCAAGGCTATGGACTAATAGGACCAGTAAAATGATTGATTTCTGTACAGCGTAGTTTAATTTCATAGTGTTGCGCTTTGTATTAGTTTGTAGTATGATTATTTTAAACGTTCGATTATCAAAATTTTAAGCGAATATACTGCAAATTTGTACAATTGTACAACACAAATGCAGTGTACTAGCATAGTAGAACTTGCAAGTAGTAATCGTTTCTCCTGCGTTCCATTGAAAAGAAAACCATTTTAAAAAAAAAGTAATGGCAGATTTGCACAAGTGTATGGCCCTAATACAAGACGACTGCCGAAGGAAACCAGCACTATTGACTGCCAAATTAATGTAATAAAAAAAGCCAATCTCGAGAGACTGGCTTAACTTGTAATAAGTAAAATATATCTTAGATAACGTTTACATTAGTTGCTGTTGGTCCTTTTTGTCCGTCTTCTACAGAGTAAGTAACCTTATCGTTCTCACGTACTGTTTCGTTAAGACCAGTAACATGCACAAACACATCATTACCACCACCGTTTGGGGTGATAAATCCGAAGCCTTTTGCTTCATTGAAAAATTTAATTGTACCTTCGTTCATAAAAAAAAATATTAATAAGCCGCGAAGGTATTGTTATTTTTTATAAAATTTTCATTTATTTATAAAAATAAATAAACTATTATTAATCAAATCCGTAAAAAATAAATTTTTATATATTTTTAGACTGAGACTTAGACCAGCTGCGCAAAGTCTTCAGACTTTGAGCCCTAATTTCATCTGCTATAACAAGGGCTTCTCTCGTCCCAAGACCAAGAACAGCTACGGCACGATCTCAGTGTAAATCGTAACCGAAACAACATAGTTAATAAGGTCGCCACTAGAACTTACACCTCTCCCTCCCATTCCTTTACCATACGACTCAAACTGATAGCTTTCAACGCGATTTCTAGCATTGTCATTCGGACTCTTATTTGATTCCATATAAATGATGTTACCCGTCTTCACTTCACTGGCTTTCGCAAGTCTTTTGGTAGTGTCAATGGCATCAAGCACCGCCAATTCTTGCGCCTTTTTTAAAAAGTCCGACGACTCCGTATTGAAATACGCTATTTTCTCAATTTTATTGAATTTCGTTACCAACAGCTCCTCAGTAAAGTCCTGCATTCGCTTCAAATCCTTTAAAGTAAAGAGTAACTTTTGAGACGACTCAAAGCCAATAAACACGTCTTTATTTAATTTAGAATCCCACCTAGTCGCTTTATTGGTGCTGATCAAACTCGTTTTTATATCTAACGAATCAGCCACATATTTTTTTACAATTTTTAAAACGTCACTAGTAGTTTTTTGATTATCATTAATAGCTTCACGCAAGGTAGGCTTGATATGACTAAACCCTATCGTGATTTGACATGCATTTGGGAATGCCGTCACTGTTCCCATTCCGATCGCACTTATTTTAGGCTTGTTGTTTTGTTCGCTTTGTGCCAACAAATTCATAGAGACTACTAAGAACGCAATAATTAATTGTAAGTGTTTCATGTTTTAAGTTTTTGAGTTAAAGAATTGACAAGCTGCTACTTCAGTACTACAAAAACGAAAAAATGTAAGATAAATTATTCCAAGCCTTACTTATTTTACTATATATCTTGTTTTATTTAGATTTCCGACACTTTCAAATAGTTGTAAATCAATTCCCTTTTTCAAATCCCTGCTTGCGGTTGCAGAGGATAAGTCCTTAAATACATTCATATAATCTTTACGGGTAAATTCTCTTGCCCCAAGACTTAGGAAGTGTTCTAATCGATCGATATCTTTTAAAATTCTATTATTGTAACGAAGTAAGTTTTCAAGAGATTTATCAATTACAGCAAGCATATATTCAATGAAGAAGGTTGATGTTCCATTTTTATCACTAAGCGACAGCGATTTATAATAGTCATCTTGTGTTTGGCTAATCAAAGTTTCAAAAGGCAAAAACTCAAATAGCGGATATTCGTTCATTAAAATTAAAGTTTGCCACAATCTTCCCATTCTCCCATTCCCATCCAAAAAAGGATGTATAAATTCCATCTCATAATGGAAAACACAACTTTTAATTAAGGTTATTTCTTCCGAGTCATTCAAATAGTCAAATAAATCTTTCATCAGAAAAGGAACATTTTCAAAAGGTGGAGCCAAATGTTCTACTTTGCTTCCCTTAACGATTCCCACGCCTGTAGTTCTGTATTTTCCAGCATTTTCAAGCAATCCATGCATTAAAAGCAAGTGTGCTTTTAAAAAACTTTTATCCGAATTGAATTTATATTCTTCAAGTTTTTCGTAAACTTTAATCGCATTTAATACTTCTAAGACATCTTTTTCAGGACCAATTATTCTTTTATGGTCAATCAAAGCCGTGATTTGCTCTTCGGTTAAGGTATTACCTTCAATTTGTAACGAAGAATGGATTGTTTTAATTCTATTCTGTTTTCTTAATTGAGGTGATTGTTTGCTAAGGTAAGTGGCGTTGGCTGCTCCAAGCTTTTCAGATATCGAAGTAATTAATTTTAAAATCTTAGGGGTAATGTCATATGGTGGCGTCATTGATAATATCATTTGATAGTATCAAAAGTAGTTTTTTTAAACGGAACGTCCAAATGCTGTTGCCAATGTTCTAGCACTTCCAGTAGTGGCAGCGGTAGGCAGCACGCTGCGCAAAGTCTTCAGACTTTGAGTTCAGCTATATAACTTTCTAATTTCTTTGTTTCTTGTTTTTTGAAGGGCTTTTCGTCTTCAATGATTGTGCCTGCTTGCGCGCCATTGTTAAGGTAACTGGCGATTGATTGGATAATTGCTCCAAACCTAACTTGGCTCTTTCCTGAAAGGACATTGTGTAGTTCATTTTTTAAATGATTTGGCATCAACAAATATAAACAAACTTTTTAATTATTTAAAAATCGTTAATTGTCTACGTTTTTAAAAATAACCTATATCGGTGCCACTCAACGAAGTTCCTAAAAAAATCCCTAAGCGCAACCAATGCATCCCAATCCGTGGAACGGGTTTAGATACAAAACAGATTGATATAGTCGCTACTGCAAGTCTGCTATTTCCCTAGTTTGACTTTTCTCCTTGCCTGCTCCCAACCTGTCAGGTTTTCAAAACCTGACAGGTTTAGCCCCCACCAACTCATCCACTCTCGAACTTCTCCCCTTTTCACCTTAAACAGGGATTCTTTTTGTACTTATTTTTAACAATTAGATTTTAATAGAGGTTGTGCAACAGCTATCGCTTTTATAGCCAGTTATAATTATCGCGGAAGCAAGCCATAAGCTGTCTTTAAAATCCTTTTATCTAAATTCACAGTTTCTAATTCATTAGTAGTTGGGTTTTGAATTTTTATGTAGGGAAACATTACGCTAAATGCCGGCTTTTTTTGGGGCAGAACTTTAATTGTATCGTTTTTCTTGTAGTCTAATACATTACATAAATCTAAAATTCTAATTGTATCGCCATCATTAGTTTTTACAATTGTTACAGAAGCAAAAGCAAAATTACCACAAAGAGCAGGTGAAGGTAAGTGTCTAATTATCTTCACAGAAATTACTTTTTCTAAATCGAAATATTCCCAATTGTCAGGATTGATATTCATAACTTCATTTTTACTTATTTGTGTTGCTTTACAACCAAAAAAACATTGTAGTAAAAATAGAAGAAATATGATTTTAATTGATTTCACAAATAATTGGCTATAACGTCCTTCGGCTTCACGCAGTAGCGAAAACTTTAATAATTAGTTATAAATATATCGACTTTTCCATTTGAGTTGTTTCCGGGTAAGAAAAATAAAACCAGCTATTTCGTGAAACCGCTGTTGTATGCAGTACTTAATCTTACTTCGCCACTTTCCACTTAAATTCAAAGCCTTGTTCTTCCACAAACTTTTTACAACGATTTAGGAAAGTCAACGCAACTTCGTTTGGCGCATACTTCATAACAACGCTTATTGTAATTCCGTTATTTACTGCACTTGAATAATCTTCTAAAATCTGTCCGCTTTGAACAAAGTCTATTTATGCGTTTAATTTATTCTGCAAAATAAGCAAATGATTATTTTCTGCATCCCATTCTAAATGGTCAGAAATTGTTAGTTCAACTTTCCCTTCTGAAGTTGTACTAATGAAATCTATTTTCTCAACTTGTTCTATGCTCATTTTTTGTAGTTACGTTCTGAAGTATTGGCTATAACGCCCGATGGCATCTAATATACACGAAATCAGCTTCTAGTGGTGCTTTTTTATCTTTTCTAACAGCTCAAATATATAACTGCGGAAAAATTCAGCGGTTAATTTTCGGTTGTAATGATAAAATTTATAAGGATCTTCTATGGCTTCTTGTCGAAGACCAATACCATGCATGACGGAACTTTGTCCAAACATTTCTATTTCTTGAAAAATTTTACCATTTTCAATATAAAATCTATTTTCTCTCCAATAATATTCAGATTCAGGTTTGAACATTTTTACTATAATTAAAAAAGGTTTTTCATTTTCTAGATAATATTCAATTTCTACTCCTGTATGACTGTACCTAAAATTGTTACTCGCTTTAATTTTTCCTGGGAATTTTGAAAATTCTACATTAATTGAGTCTATTTGACATTTTACATTACTTTCTAATGATTTATCAATTTCATAAGCTCTATTTTCAAATTGCTCTTCTTTTAGACTTTCAATTTGTCCAAAAGCAGTAGAGGTAAAAAATAGAAAAAACAATATAGTTTGTCTCATTTTATGGAATGTTTTAAATATCGTCGCTAACTCCCACCCCCCGCTGCGCAAAGTCTTCAGACTTTGAGCCCTAATTTTATTCCTTTAGACCATGGCCTGTCTCGTCCCAAGACGAGATTAAAGATAAAAATTCTTGCGAAACGCAAACGTGAACTTACCACAAAATTCGCAACTGCGAGAAACCGCTATTGGCAAATCGCCCTTTTTTTTTGGTTTGTTTTTCCGTACACTTTTTCATTTCCGCATTATACTAATTTTCAACAATTTGCTTTAATTCGCATAGGAAATATAGAAAACTGATAATAAAACTAAAAAAGTCAAAACAAATATTTTTAATAATGGAATTAAGTTTTGATAAAAACCCAATTCGATTTGAGGTCCAAAATTTATTAGGTGACTAACAATTTTGTTGTAATTTTTGTACACTCGACCTTGTATCATAAATATTTTGTTATCCGCCATTTTGAGATTAAATGTGTAATATTGGCCAAACTTGTCTGATGTTATCAATTCATTCCAACCTTCAATTTCTTTAAGTTTATATTCAAAGGTTTTTCGTTGTAGTATAAAGTTAAAATAGATTTTATCTTCCGTTATTGTAATTTCTTTTAATTCTATGAGCATAAAAACAAATACTGAGATTAAAAGTGAAATCAATGTTATAAAAAAGAACATTCCTCCAATTGGTAATTTTTCACTTTTTGATAAATTTATTTCAAATAGCCAAAAGAAAAATAATAAACCGAATATTATAAAAATAGGTGCTATAATTACTAGAAAACCATATTTTGATTTTAATTGCATTTTGTCTAAGTGTTTTTTTACGTATTTGGTTTCTGTCGCTCGAGGGTGTCTGCTAACTTGTATATAGCCCTGACAAAATCAGACTTATCTACCCTATTTTGGATGTATAAGTCTGATAAACGTCAGTCTTATAATTGTATTCAAATATAATAATTATTTTACAAAACCTCAATCACCCCCTATTAATTTCGCACTACTTTTAAGGCAAGGACTGCCCCTCAGTAAACAAGCCCACACCTCCCTGCCAGGACCCTATTCCACCCCAAATGCAAATAATTTGCCATTCCGCGATGGCAGCACCCCATAACTTCCCTAGTCTTACTACTTACTTCGTGCTTGAAATTTGGAATTTTTAAAACTCCCATTATTGGAATTTGACACCCCGCTGCGACTAGCAACTAGATTCCCGCCTCCGCAGGAAAGACAATCGTTCTAAGAAGGAGTCTATTAGTCTATTATCTATCATCTAAATCACATCTGCAATCACCAATCGTTAATCAACAATCTAAAATCCTTTAGAGTTTACTCAGAGCCTATATAGAGTTTACTTAAAGCCTACTATTAGTGCACCTAGACTTTAGGATATAGTACTGATATAGTACTGACATAGTACTACCCCTCCTATTGTAACTATACAAGGTAGTAAGTAAATCCTGTTTTAGTTATACAACTATAACTCTTAATCCTAAAGTTGCTATACAGCTGTTTTTCCGCACAACTATTTCAGAACAAGACAATCCCATCATCCAAACCAAAACTAAAAACTAAAAACTCCCCACTCCGCCTGCTTAAAAAAAACTCCCCTAAAAAGATAAAAATAAAAACCTTTTGTATACCTTTATAGGACAACCAATTAATTGATATTTGCTAACGTAATTAGTTAACCTCAACTAATCGCTTCAAATACCTACAAAATGAAGAAACCAATACACTTACTTCTATACGAAGAAGCGAACCTTTTTGACGCAACCTTGCTGGATGCCCTTAAGGAATTCCCCTGGGTAGAAGAATGTCGTGTGGTTACTTCTAGAGAGGCGTTGAACGAGGCTTTACAAGAGGTTACGCCTACTGCTGTGTTGTATGCTACTAAAGCAGTTGTTAGCAGCTGTGCGGAGTTTATCAGTAGTGTGCGCAAAGAGTATAATGCCTTGCCTTTTTTCATAGTGGTGGATAAGGAAGATACAGCGGTGGCCCAACAAGTAATGGAGGCAGGAGCTAATGATTACCTTACGCCAACAAAAGTGTACCGCTTGCCCTTGATGCTCCAATCGGCCTTGCAGCTGCAGGAAGTAGAAAATGAAAAGCTGTCGTTATCCAAATCACTAAAGAATACCAAGAACAATTACGATACAATTTTCCTTAAAGGCCCACTACCCAAATGGATTTATGAAATCGAAACCCTTCGATTCTTAGAAGTCAATAATGCCGCTATAGCTAAATATGGCTACAGCCGTGAGGAATTCCTGCAAATGACCCTATTGGACATTCGCCCAGAAGAAGAAGTGCCTCTGCTAAAGGAGTATTTTGCAAATCATCCTATTCCAAAAGGCACACTCAAAGAACAATGGCATCACCGTAAGAAAAATGGCGAAATCATCTTAGTGGAAACCATTGCCCATACCGTCCTTTTTGATAACCGAAAAGCCCGCATGGTAACCTTGCATGATGTCACTGAAATATACAAAGCAAAGTTACAAATCCTTCAATCGGAGTCCAACCTAAAAATAATCTTCGATAATACCTCAGAAGGGTTTTTATTGCTGGATGAAAACGCCAAAATTGTAACGTTCAATAACAGTGCAGAAGTATACTCCTTAATTAAAAAAATAAAACCATTTGAAATAGGACAATCCATCTTTGAATTCATAGACCCCACAACAAAAGAGGCGTTCAAAGATATTGTGGCTAAGACGCTAACGGGAGAAAGAATCCATTTCGAACGTTGGATCAAAAACAATAATGAACCTACCATTTGGTTAGATTTCTCAGTAACTCCCGTCTATGTAGAAAAAGAAATCAAAGGGGTCTGCATCACCGGCCGCAACGTGACCTACCAAAAGAGAATCGAGGAACAAAGTGAATTCTACCGCAGTAACCTAGAAGCCCTAATCAACAATACCCATGATTTTATGTGGAGCATTGATCGTGACCTCAAACTCATCAAGTCCAATGAAGCCTTCAGTAAAGCCTTCAAAAGCATCACAGATAAAGAAGCCATTCAAGGGGTCGACGTAACCGAAGGGAACTACATCCCCAAAAGCATAAAAGTGTTTGTAGAATATTATAAAAGAGCCCTCAACGGGGAATCTTTTACCATAACTTCCTACGAGGATATTCCGTTTGCCTTGTGGTCAGATGTTAGCTTCTATCCTATTTACAATCAAGAACAAGTCATAGGAGCCGCTATCTTTTCTCGAGATGTGTCCCAACGCATTCGTGCCGAAGAAGAACACAAAGCCTATACAAGATCCCTCGAGGAAATGGTTTTCAAGATTTCTCACAAACTGAGAGTACCTATAGCCAACCTAATTGGCCTAGGCAACCTAGCCGAAGAAACCAATAACACTCCAGAAGAACTACAAGTCATCATGGGATACATCAAACCTACCATTACGGTGCTTGATACCTTCTCAAGAGAACTTACCCGCTTCATTGAAGACATCCTCATTGCCAACAAAAGTGAAGTTTTCCAAAAAGGAAAGGATGTAAAACGAAGCACTAAACGAAAATAGCAACGAAGTTTAAAAATTCCCCTTTCGACTAACTCCGAAGCTGCCGCGCTTACTTAAAGTCTACTATAACTTTAGTCCACTTTTAGCCTCAGTACCTTGGTAACTTTATGTGAAGAAACCGCCCTTTTTTTAGTCCCGTTTTGGAACCTTGTTTTTTTTGAGCATCAGATAAAGAAGACCACTCCAAAAAGCGCAACACAACAAAATAAACCTATAACTCAAATCCCATAACTCATAAC
>CANFZC010000076.1 GCA_947451475.1 Flavobacteriaceae bacterium
ATCAGTCCGCTGTCCATCATCATGGACATGAGACGTTATCTAGTGATGGAGCAAAGTGCTGCGCCACAATCGCTAAATGCTATGATGTCTAATATCGAAAACAACGGTGCTCCTTGGCCTTATAACCAAATGGACCGTTTAAACTGGAAAGACGAAAACTAAATATAAACCAGATGAATTCTCATATTTGTGAGGCGTGAGAATTTGTCGAATGAATTTGATAACTATAAAAAGTAACAAAATGAAAGCGGAAGACATTGACAAAACCTTGCAAGCAGTAACGGAAAACGGCCAGCATTTAAGCCCTATTTTGCCGGAAGGAGTAAAGAACTATTTAATTGACATCGACGGTACCGTTTGTGATGACATCCCAAACGAAGAGCCCGAAAGAATGCTAACGGCCGAAGTATATCCTGATGCCCTAATCACCCTAAACAAGTGGTATGATGAAGGTCACATTATATTTTTCTTTACATCGCGCACCGAAGCACATAGAGAATATACCGAAACTTGGTTAAAACAACATGGCTTCAAATACCATGGTATCCTTTTTGGGAAACCACGAGGAGGGAATTACCATTGGATTGATAACCACCTGGTAAAAGCTACACGCTACCGAGGGAAATTTACTGATCTAGTAGACAAAGAAGTAACCATTCAAGTGTTTGATGACGAACACCACGAATAAATTTTAAATTTAAAACTTTGCAAGTAGTCATTTTGTGACCTTGCAACTAATATAGAATTATGTCAGAAGTATTAACTGTGCCGACTATGGCAGAAATGATGGCTCAAGGCAAACAACCCGAAGTGTTATTTTGGGTGGGCTGTGCGGGTAGTTTTGATGACAGAGCTAAAAAGATTACCAAAGCTTTCGTCCGTATTTTAAATCGTGCCAACGTGGAGTTTGCCGTGCTAGGAACCGAAGAAAGCTGTACGGGTGACCCTGCCAAAAGAGCGGGTAACGAATTCTTATTTCAAATGCAAGCGATGATGAACATCGAAGTGCTCAACGCCTATGAAGCCAAGAAAATCGTTACGGCCTGTCCGCATTGCTTTAATACTTTAAAAAATGAATACCCTGAACTAGGCGGTACCTACGAAGTAGTGCACCATACCGAGTTTTTAAAATCATTGCTTGACGCTGGCCGATTAACCATCGAAGGCGGCCAGTTCAAAGGAAAACGCATTACTTTCCATGATCCTTGTTACCTTGGCCGTGCCAATAACATCTACGAAGCACCAAGGGACTTAATCCAAAAGCTGGATGCCGAGTTAGTGGAAATGAAACGTTCTAAGGCTAACGGACTTTGTTGCGGTGCCGGTGGAGCCCAAATGTTTAAAGATGCCGAAAAAGGAAACAAGGAAATCAACGTAGAACGTACAGAAGATGCCCTAGAAACCCAACCCGAAATCATTGCGGCCGGTTGCCCATTCTGCAACACCATGATGACCGACGGCGTAAAAGTAAAAGAACAAGAAGCCAACGTCAAAGTAATGGACGTAGCCGAACTAATTGCCAACGCACAAGATTTATAATGCCAATTGGTGCGGATTAATGATACTTTGAATTCAATTCAAGACATCATTATTCCAACTCATAACTCATAACTCAAAACTCATAATTATAATGTTCATTCCTTTTGAAAATTTACCCGAAGATTCCAAAATATGGATCTACCAATCCAACCGCAAATTTTCAGATGATGAAATGGCTGATATCGAAAAGGACTTAGTAGCTTTTCTAGAAAATTGGGCTGCCCATGGAACAGGTCTTGAAGCTTCGTATCTGTTAAAATACAACCGCTTCATCGTGATTGCGGTCAACCAAGAAGTACAGCAGGCTACCGGTTGTTCCATTGATGCCTCTGTTGCCTTCATTCAAGGTTTAGAACAAAAATACCAAGTCGATTTATTAGACAAAATGAACGTAACGTTCAAGAATGGCGAACATATCGCACACAAATCACTAATCGATTTCAAACGTATGGCCAAAGAAAAAGCAGTTACCGCCAGTACCATCGTGTTCAACAACCTAGTGAATACCATCGAAGAGTTTAACGAGAATTGGGAAGTTCCTGCAGGCGAAAGCTGGCACAGTCGTTTCTTTTAAACTGCCTACATGAAAAGACTCTTCTTCAGCATCCTAGCCGGTAGCGCCCTATTGTTGTTAGTAACCAATTGTTCGTCTACCAAAAAAACAACCTCTAAGGCTAATATAGCCTTGGGTAGAGCTGCTATTGCCGATGATGAAGAAATCTACATCCCACACCTAAAATCAGAGAGAAAGAATTTCTTTCCAGAAACCGACGCCGAAACCCATTGGGTAGACAGCATCTACAATCAATTGTCGCTGGAAGAGAAAATAGGGCAACTCTTTATGGTAGCCGCCTATTCCAATAAAGATACGATTCATACCAATGCCATGGAAAAATTAGTGCGCGACTATAAAGTGGGCGGACTCATATTCTTCCAAGGTGGCCCTGCTCGTCAGGCGCGACTGACTAATAAATACCAAGCCCTATCTAAAGTTCCTTTGTTTATCGGAATTGACGCCGAATGGGGAATGAATATGCGCCTGGATTCTACCTTCCGTTATCCATTTAACATGACTCTCGGAGCCATCAGAGACCTTAATTTGGTAAAACGCGCCGGAATCAGTATGGCCAAAGAAAGCAAACGTATGGGGGTGCATTTCAACTTTACTCCCGTACTGGACATCAATACCAATCCCAAAAACCCCATCATTGGCTATCGCTCCTTCGGAGAAAATAAAGTCAGTGTAACCGAACATGCCATTGCTTTAATGCAAGGAGTACAAGGCCAAGGGGTCTTCTGTACCGGGAAGCATTTCCCAGGTCACGGCGATACTGCAACCGATTCCCACAGTACACTGCCTTTAGTAACGGCTACCATAGAACATCTAGATAAAGTCGAAATGTATCCCTACAAACGGATGTTTGATGAAGGGCTAGTTTCTGTTATGGTAGCGCATTTAAATGTGCCAAGCCTCGAACCGAGAGAAGGCTATCCTACGTCCATTTCCCACCACGTGGTAACCGACGTGCTTAAAAACGAATTGGGTTTTGACGGTCTTGTCTTCACCGATGCCCTAAACATGAAAGGGGCCTCCAACTTTAAAAAACCAGGCGATATTGATTTAGAAGCTTTTCTCGCAGGTAATGATATTCTCTTATTTGCCGAAAACGTGCCACTAGCTACTGAAAAAATCTGTGTAGCTTACCAAGACAGCCTAATCTCCGACGACCGCATAGCCGAATCTGTTAAAAAGATTTTGCACTATAAATTCAAAGCGGGACTCAACCAGTACAAACCCATCGATACCAAAAACTTAAATAACGACATGAATACGCCCGAAAACGATGCGTTGAAATATGAGTTATACGAGAATGCCGTGACCGTAGTGAAAAACGATAAGGTAATCTTACCCATCAAAAACCTAAACCAAAAGATTGCCTATATCAAATTAGGAGATGATACCAATAGTGCCTTTCTAACGACCCTAAAGAAATATACCGAGATTACCGAAGTCAATGAAGCTAACCTAGATACCCTAGCGACCCGCATCAAAGATTTCGATACCGTAATCATCGGCTACCATAAATCAGACAAGACCTGGTGGAAAGCGCCCGAATTGAATAATGACGAACTCCAACTAATCGAAACCGTAGCGGCGAAAACTAACGTGATTTTGGATTGCTTTGCCAAGCCATATTCCTTGTCGAAGATTCGCAATTTTGACGCACTAAAAGCCGTAGTAGTGTCCTACCAAAACGGCGATGTAGCACAAGAAGTATCGGCCGAATTACTTTTCGGAGCCATTGAAGCCAAAGGGAAACTCCCGGTATCGATTAATGAAACCTACCGAGTAGGGGATGGCCTTTCCACCGAAAAGCTGGACCGACTTGGTTTCGCCACCCCAGAAAGCGTTGGCATGAGCTCCGAGAAACTGAAGCAAATCGAAGTGTATGCCGATAAAGCCATCAACAACATGATGGCTCCAGGAATGCAAATTCTAGTCGCCCGCAAAGGGAAAGTCATCTACCAAAAAGCCTTCGGGAACCAAACCTACGGGGGAAATGAAAAAGTAAGTAACGCCGACTTGTACGACGTAGCCTCGGTAACTAAAATGATTGCCACCTTGCCCAATGTGATGCAACAATACGACAAGAAGAAAGTAAACTTAGAAACGACCTTAGGGGATATGCTTCCTATGTTTAAAGGATCCAACAAACAACAAATATCTTTCAAAGAATTATTGTCGCACTACGGACGCATGCAAGCATGGATTCCGTTCTACAAAGCTACGGTAGATGCTGATGGTATGCCGCTGGACAAATATTATAAAAAAGTCTATACCGAAGGCTTTACTAAACGCGTTTCCGATAGTTTATTCCTGCGCGATGATTACCATGATACCATCATGAAGAAAATCATTAACAGTCCGTTAATCGATAAAAAAGAATACCGCTATAGCGACTTTACCTTCATCATTCTAAAACAATACCTAGAGAAAGTAACAGGTAAAAAACTAGACGTGCTTGCGACTGAGAACTTCTATAAATCCTTAGGGATGAACAATACCATGTACAATCCGTTGTCAAGAGTTAACAAGAATGACATAGTACCTACCGAAATCGATACCTATTTCCGCCATACCACTGTCCAAGGCTACGTGCATGATATGGAAGCGGCCATGGAGGATGGCGTAGGAGGCCATGCTGGTATTTTCTCTAATGCCATGGACATCGCCAAGATGATGCAAATGTACCTGCAAAAAGGAAGCTATGGGGGGCAACGCTACTTCTCTGAAGCGACGTTCACCGATTTCAATACCTGCTGGTACTGTACCGAAGGCAACCGCCGCGGACTAGGATTCGACAAGCCCCAATTAGGAAAAGAAGGGCCTACCTGTGGCTGTGTGTCCATGTCAAGCTTTGGTCATACCGGATTCACCGGTACTATGGCGTGGGCCGATCCCACCACCGAAATAGTCTATGTATTCCTGTCTAACAGAACGTATCCAGATTCTAATTTAGGCAACAAACTCTCCAAAGAAAACATCCGCGAAGACATCCAGAAAGTCATTCAAGAAGCTATTTTAGAGAAGTAAGTACGAGAAAAGAAAAGATAATAGACTCTTTCTAAGAACTCCTAAGATCATAATAGTAAGTTATTTTCGATTAGAAATACTAAACGATATAGATAAAATTAGCCTAACTTAGTCACAATCGAATTAGCTATTCATAATGCATCTCCAAAAAATACAACTGGACTAGTAAAGCACAATCTTCGTGCTAACAACCCTAGTCGAAGTTTTAACCTTCACAATATAAGTCCCTTGACTGATGTTTTGGATAGGAAGCTGAATAGTAGGTTTGTTTTCTACATCCCAAGTTGCCACCCGAGCGATAGCGAACAGACGAAGTAAATCATGCCAAATGCAAAACTAATTTTAAATTCAGCCTAATACCCAAATTGCTTGTAGCGTGTGTCGGCAGTAGTACTTAATTTTCGAATTTTTCATTTACAAATAAAGCATCTGTCCTTGATGAAAATCCTTGTTCTGTATATTCAAAATTATAAAAACGAACTAAATTAAATCCTTTTTGTATAAGATAATTATAGACATCTCCAAAAGAAGATTGTCCAATATAATTTTCATAAAAGAACACTTCTACAAATACAAATTGAATGTTATTATTTGAAAACATAGAGTCAGCACCTTTCAAAACATTTAATTCAAAGCCTTCAGTATCAGTTTTTAAAAAGTTTATTTTAGGGATTGAATTTTCTTTACAATAATCATCAATAGTAATCACATCTACAAAATAATTATCAATTATGGTTGCATTTGTGAAGGAACGTTTTAATAAAGAATTAAGACCTGACCAAGAATATTCATTAAATTCTAAAGAACCTTTTTCAGCACCAACAGCATTATTATTCAGTTTTAATTTTTTACTATTTACATTATTTTTAGTTAACGTTTCAAAACAAATTTTACTTGGCTCAAAACTATGGATAAATGATTCTGGATACGCTTTTTTAAATTTTGTTATAGTTTGCCCTACATTAGCACCAACATCAAATAAGACTGGTTCAAAACCTATTTTATTCTTTATTGCATATAACTGGTCTTCATTTAAAATTTGTAACTTGCTTACTTTGTTGATTTTATATCCTTTTTTATATAAAAATTTTTTAATTTTATTCAATAACATAGTTTTTCTTTTTTTCCTAGATTTCACATTAATTCTCCGATTCTGCGTGCGCAGTACAGACAACGGTTCGCTACCTCACGACAGTAGTGGAAAAGCGGGCTGCGATTTGTCCGCTAATATAGAATTTTTTAGTGAACGGCAACATAACCTGTCGCGGCTTTGCGACAGTAGCGATATATTTAAGACTAATTATTGCAAGTACAAAAGTTTTTTTGGATCAGGAGCGAAGAGACTGCCAGAGGTAACGGCTGTTATACAACGGTTTTACTTTAGCTTTCTTTTCTTCGGACTTTGTCTGTTGGAGAAAAATGAAATTATTTCAATCTGCTCATTTGTAAGTCTGTAATAAAGTGTGTTGTATGTTAAAATTACAACGCGACGAATTTCTTTTTTATAACTAGATGCTTGAAATAAATTTGGATTTTGAGAAATCAAAGCTAATTTTTCTTCAATATTCTCTGCTAAATTTCGTAACTCTTTTTCAGTCCAATTTTCTTCAAGATATTCAATAGTTTTTTCTAATTCTTTAAGAGCGAAGTCTGTCCAAAGAATTTTATAACCACTTTTCATAAATCTTTCTAGCGTCTGAATGAGGATTAAGTTTGCCTGTATTTGCGTCTTTAATTCCACTCTCAATTGCTTCTTTCTCGCTTTCTGAAATTGAACTCCACCAATCTTTACTTTCTTTTTTTCTTAATTCCATAATTTTTTCAATTACTGTTGAATCTTCGATTGAAGTAAGCCATTGGATTAATTCCAATTTTTTATTTTGCATGTTTAATTCAATTTTCATAACGCAATTTGATTTAAAAATCAAAGGTACAAATTAATTCTTTAGGTCTAAAAAAGCTAGAACGAAAACTGTTGCATAACGGTTTGCAGATTTGCGATGGGCGGGCTTTTCAGCACAAGTGTTGATGCGGAGCACTGAACTTTCGGTTACCACAAAACTGTCTGCGGAGCACGAAACCCCGCCTATTGCAAATGTGCTGTTATGTGCTGCCCTTCTTTTGGTCATTTCTTTGTTTTCTTTATTGCGTCAAGATATTTTTTCTTTATTGCATTATCCTGTTCTCTTTCAGAAATTGCTTCAATTGCTGGCAATAAGTCCTTATTATGTTTTGTCTTTAGTTTAAGGATTTCTCCAAGTGCAAATGCTGCAGCCCAACGAACAACGGTGCCATCATATTCAGAATTTGTCAGCAAGTTGGTAATTGCCTTACTAAGTTTCGTTGGAAATAAATGTGCAATGTTTCCAACCACTTTAGCACTTTCCCATTTTACTCTTGGTGCATTCTCAGTCAGAGTTTTTGTCACAAAAGCAAATACGTTTTCGTCTGCAATTTTCGAGTTTTGTCTTGTTGCGAATTCAATGGCTTCAATACAAGTTGCTTTCTCTGGGTCTTTAGCTTTTTCCGCAAATGCTAATAGTTCGTCTGTCGGCAAAGAACCGTCTAACAACCATTTGCTGATTGTTTCAACTTTTTCCTTTGCTTTTTTTGTTTTGTCGTTGAGAAGTTCAGCAATTGTCATTTGTCTTAGATAATAAAGTTGTCAATTCGTAATGTTTTTGTTCAAATAAAATACCTTATGTCTGTTATCTTGGTCGTCACAGGGTTGCACATAACGCTCCGGGGATTTGCGTCAGGCGTTTGCGCTTGCTCAAATGTCCTGATAGTGGTAGTCCCTGAAAGGGGCTTCTACTAGAGGCAAATCCCCGGAGCGATGAGTGGGAAGCCCGTAGGGATTTCCACTCATCGTTACCGGGCTTGGCGAAGGTGGCGATTTTCACCACAAATGATGATGTGGAGAACCAAACTTTGATTAACCACAAATGTGTCTGCGGAGCACTGAACCGCCACTTTTGCCAAACCCGTGTTAGCGGTAGGTTTTCTTTTCTGTCGTTGCGTTTCGCTTGTTATCATATGCAGTTGTGCCAAGTTGTTGTGTCTTTAGAGCCTCTAATAATTCTAAATTGTCCGTTACCGTTGAATGCTACAATTAAGTAGTTTCCTCTTTGCCAAAATCCTTTTGCAACTGCAAGAACATTGTTCCAGTTCTTGTTCAGAAGTGGTTGGTGGTCTGTTGGATTTGGATGTCCAGATGAACTAAATTCTTGTTTACTTGTTCCAGTTACACCAGTCCAAGATGAAATTTGAAAACTCCCTTTTGAAATAGAATTTTTGAGTCCAACTGCATAAGCTGGATTAAGTGTTTGGTAATATCTACTTACTGCCCAAGTTGTCCGTGTAGCGTTGTAAGGACTTATGCCTTTCGTCAAAGCGTTTTGAATTGGAAAAACAAATACATTATCGCATGATGTCGTTGGATTAACAAATTCAGCCGCCATTGCATCTAAGTCGTCAGGTAATAGTCTTGAAGAGTTTGGAGGACTAACTTCGTTTAAGGTTTCTCCGTTTTGCGATTCTGAAAGACCGTCAAATATTGCGGATTCAATGAAGTCGGCTACATTATTGTCTGTCGGCAAGTTATGTACAAGGATAATCCATTCAACATCTTCATTATTATTCCAAATGTCTAATATACGAATGACCTTACTGCTCATTTGTTTAAACGGCATTGAAGAATTTAAGCAATTGTCTGCTTCGTTAAAATGTTCAAATACTCTGTCATTGATACCTTGTCCAACGTAAAATATTTTTCTGTCCCTTGGGTCACGCAAGGCGTAAACATATTTCCCAAGTTTTTCTTTTTGTAAAATATCAAATGCTCGTTGAGTATTCATTTCTATTTTTGGTCACTTTATTGTTAGAACTGTCGCTCGTTAAACTTACCGCTAACGTTCCGCCGCTTGTCGTCAGTGGCGGCAAGCTTAACGGTTTTGAGTAAAGATAAGTAAAATTTCCGGCTGTAGATTTTCCGACTAGGAAAATCGGGGAGAGCCATTGCGACAAACCGCTGTTAGCTACCGTTTTTATATAATTCTATATCACCAACTAACTTTTGGCAGAAAACTTCAAAATTTTCACTTCGACAAACATTATTATTGGCTTCCAATCTCATTTTTTTCGCTTTGGTTTTTAAATAAAGAACAGGACCATTTTTGTAGAAAACATATTTGTGCGAAATCAAGTCTGCAAAATTGAATTTATAACTAACACCGCTTAATTCTATTTCAACTCCAGTTTCACTTATTTCAGCATTACCGTTATGTGCAAAATATTTTCTTAAGATTCTGAACAAACCAATTCCAAAGATTGGGGGAATTAAATAAATCCATAATACTTGCGCTTTTAAATAGAGTAAAAGAAAAATTACTAAACAACACGCGAAGCAAACTCCAATTACGAAAATAACTGTCTCTAAAATTTTGGTATATTGGAAATCATATTTCTTCATTTGCAGGGAATTAAAATGGTAGCTAACGTTTCCTTGCTAGAGCTTGTGGCGGCTTATGGAAAGCCTTTTTTCCATAACCGACCAAGCGAAGTTATGAAAAGTAAACGAACAACTTACCGAAAAACTAGCCATAAGTTTTAGCAAGTGTTAGCTGTAGCCTTTTTTATTATTAACCAATTCAATTCTATTTACATAGTTTCCATATGGTCGCGTCACAGAGTTGGTGTCAATTTCCATTTGTGCTTTGTCTTTGATATGTTGTGGCGCATCAATTTTATTAAGGAAAACTTCTATTCCAGTTATAGTTTGATCTCCTTTATATTTAGTTTTTCTGTAACTAATTTTGAAATTATCGTTTAGTACAATTTCTAAAATTTCATTTAATAAATGTCTGAAATCATGTTGCGATGAAAACGTTAAGTCGTCCACATAGCGAGTATAGGTTATGTTATTTTCGTTGCAAAGCTGAATCAATTTATAATCAGTTTTCAAGAAAACTAAATTGGAAACATGAGTGCTAGTAGGAGCACCCTGAGGAAGTTTATGTTTCCAAGTCGTCAATTTTGTTAACCAATTAGACATATGATTTGAAAATTTTAAACTAAGAAATGTTTCATAAACCATTGAATTTGTTATGTTAGGATAGAATTCCTGTAAATCAGTAGTGAACTTATATTTTTTTCCTTTGTGTGGTTTTGCATTTGAAATATTACTTTTTTTCTTTACTCCGCCATGAATTACTTGAGGTAATGGTATTTGAGTTAGAATATTATTTTTGATTGATTTCTGAATAGCTTTCAATTCCTTTACAGATGGATGGATAATTCTCGTTTTTTCGGTTCCATCTTTATATGTTTTTCTTTCGCCTGTTATTTTATCAAGTTTATACTCTTTCTTTATGTAATAGAATTTGTCAATATTAGCAACAACAATTGAAACATCAATTGGTTTAAAACCAATCGTAGCACATAATTTTTTGAACTCATTCTTTTTAAATAGTGAAGATATCATTGATTATATTTTTAATTGTCGGACTGATTTTATTGAAGTCTGCTCTTTTAGTTGGTGACACATCATTTTCGTCCAACGCCATAAAAAATAGTATCGGTAATGGTATTTTTAATTTTTCAGAAATTGATTTTAGTTTAGAAAGATTAGGCTCTTTTTTATTACTCTCAATTTGAGACAAATATGTTTGAGTTATGCCACATAAAGCAGCAAACTCTTTTTGAGTTTGCCCTTTTTGCTTTCTTATATTTTTAAAAGTGTTACCTAAATTCATAATGGAAAATTTCAAGGAGTGTTCGGAGATTTGATAACTTCTTCAACTGAATTAAACGAAATAGGTGGTAAGCAATTGGACAACAATAACAATTTCTTGCAAAATATGTTCATTTGTTTTACCCTTTTTTCTTTTCAGCTTCTGAAGTTTTTCTAATGCTTCATTTAAGATTTTTACATCTTGTTCCGAAAGAGAACATTGGTTCTGTGAGATAACTTCGATACACTGTATCAAGCTATCAATGTTTTGACTTTGTTTTAATCTAGCCATAATTTAAAAATTTTTTAGTTACAGGACAAAATTGTCCTGTTCCTTGCCAAGATTGCCTGTTACTAAATGTGTAAACAATGTTCTCATTACACTCACTTAAATTCCCTGTTCCAAATAATAACAAATTAATCTATTAAAATCTAAAACATATAATAACAACTATAATGACTTCATTCCGGTTTAGGGGTTTGAGTTCGGTTGTGCCGTTAAAATACCCGTGCGGGTTGTCCTTGCGGACTATAAAGTGGACTCCATTTAATAACAAACGTCAAAACGTTTTTTCAAAGAACTGGTACAAATGTATAGAAAAAATATTACTGACAGAAATATTTTTCAATTTATTTTTTATTTTTTTTTCAGTAGGTTCGCGAGCAAGGTTACAGCTAACGGTGGCGCTTGACGAAGTTCCTAAAAAAATATGGTTTTAGGAAAATTTATTTTTCTAAAAGGGCAAGATTTTTTTAGGAGCCCAATTTCTTCAAACGCATGATGGACGCAGTCCGCGTTTGTTAAAGAAATAGGGTTAAGCGC
>CANFZC010000077.1 GCA_947451475.1 Flavobacteriaceae bacterium
AGTAAACAATCCGTCATAAGCACGCATTGTAATAGTAAAAGTACCAGCTACAGTAGACGTATAACTCAACGGCACTAAATCCGCTGAATCAAAAGGCAATGAACGACCTTGTGTCGATAATTTTTTATCATCAACTTTAGTGTAAAGCGTCACCGCATTACCCACATCAATCATATCGCCATCAAACAAACGATCATAACCCATAGTAGCCGTTTCGGCATACCCTACTAACACTTCTTTAAACGCACCTTCATCATTTTTCAAATCAAGCCAGTAACGGTGTCTTTCTAAATCAGAAGCATCAGCATTTTGCGCTTGATTACTATTCGATTTAAAGAATACCGTATTATTTCCTGCGACACGCATACTATTTTTAAAAGTAGCTGTACCAGCTGCTGTACCATACATGAAGAAGGCAGTACCCGCACTCACATAACGAGAAGGCAAAGCCCCAACCCCAGTACTAGAGGCCGCGGTAGGCCCTAATAAATTATAGGTAGCATAATCAGAATTAGTATAAGCCCCGTTAACCATATCCGTGTTGTGTGTCCAGAAATACATAGTACCCGTAGTACAAGCCGCATTTCCAGCATTAGTCAAGAATATATTAGCATCAAAAGCACTTGGGTAAGGATTTCCAATTAAATTCACTTGACCAGCACCCGTTCCTAATATAGGAGTAGTAATGGTTCCGCTGTTTGGTACACCTTGGAACGTTCCGGTCCATGGAGTAAGCACTGTAGCACTCCAAGTCTCTGGAGCTCTAATGATATACCCTTTAGCAGGTGTCATTACAGAACTATTATTAGTCCAATTCCAAGCTTGAGTAATATTATTCCAATCATAGAATCCTAAATAAGGAGACAAGGGAGAAAACACATTCAATACCTGAGTATAAACAGGTGTAGACCAATAGGTATAATCTAAATAGCGTATACCTGGCGTGGTTCTGGTCATCGTAATTCTTCCTTGATTTCCGTTAGAAGCCGATACTACACCACCATTTCCATTATACGAATTTGCAGCATTAGTAACATCGTTGACTTGATACAAACTAGCCGTATTGGCTAAGTTCAAATTACAGCCCGCATTCACTCTTACTTCTCCTTGCACCGTCAATGTTTCGCCCGGTCCAAAGTTAACCACAGCACCGTTAGAAACCAAGACACTACAAGCGGCTATATCGCCAGAACCTGCTGGCCAGTTAGCCGCAAATTCTACAGCCGAGCCACTAGTAGGTGTACCATTGGTCCATCCTAAAGCAGCACCTTGCCATTTCGTACTAGTTACGATAATGCCCGAAATGGTAGAATAAGCAGTACAAGTACCATTAACCACTACCGCTCTGTAATAACGATTTGCCGTCAAAGCACCAATGTCAACCGCAGCACTCAACGTTGCTGTAGTATTAGCAATAGGCGTAATACCAGAAGCGAAAGTCGGACTACTAGAATACTGCCATCCCGTGATGGTTCCTCCATAACCACTTAACGTAATATCAGTAGCAACCGTAGAACAACTCAACGTTTGATTACCAGAAGTAGTTCCCCCATTAAGCGGTAATACCGTCACAGTTACCGCACCATAAGTGGAACAGCCTTCTAACGAATCCGCTTCAAGATCATAGGTAGTAGTAGACGTTGGTGCCGCATATACAGTCGCACGAGTATCGCCAGTATAAGGAATAGTACCAGCAGCATCATTAAATAAACCAGTGGTTGGACTCCAATACACAAATGAGGTATTACTTCCATATACTTTGACATTATCAATAGCCCAAAACCAGCCCCAAAGAGCATTAGCATATTTAAAGCGTATTTTCATATTGGCTTGCCCTACATAAGAAGACAAGTTCAAAACAACGTTCACAAAAGCAGAAGCAGTTCCTTGCGAAACCGTACTCCAAGTAGCACTAGGCAAAACGGCATAGGTTGTACCACCGTCAGTCGAAACTTCAACACTAGCAGTTCCTGAGCCCCAACCTTGATAAAAATGCCAAAAACTTAAGGTAGCATCGGTATAACCTACCAAACTAAAGACTGGAGAAATCAACTCAGTATTAGTGGTACCACCTGATCCTTGCGCATCACTATTAGACATATAAAACTGTGAACTATCGTTACTAGTAAAGGTACCAAAACTATAGCTATAAGGACTAGAATGCACCGTCCATGCAGCATTAGCTGGTGTATTGTTGAAGGAATTATTTACAGTGGTAAATGTATTAGTAGCACCATTAAAATCTTCATTGAATACAGTAGTGTAGAATCCAGGTATAACACCTCCTGAAGCAACCAACTGCAAGGCTGGATCAGACTGACATTTAACGGGTGCCAAAGGAGCAACAGTAATAGGCGTTGGTAATGGATTCACAATCACAGTATAACTGGCAGTAGTAGAAGAAAAATTTCCACTAGTTTGTGAAGCCGTTAAGATATAAGTGGTGGTAGTCGTTGGATTAAAGGATATGTCACCATTCAAGATATTCCCCGTGATGGTTCCATTTTGCGGCGTCCAAGTATATACTTGATACGACGCTGGATTGGACGACAAAGACAAAGGAGTCCCCGAAGTATTATCTCCAGCACAAATCATATTACTATGACTTCCCGGTGTACCATCGCTTAACGTCAAGGCCGGTGGCGCAACGGTAACAAAGATAGAATAGTCTTCAAAGGCTTGCCAAGGACCTGTAATACATGGGTTAGTGTACGGCCCGAAGTCCATACCACCTAACCTAACGCGGTGTGGTCCCAAAGTACTATTCCCATTAGAGTCCAGTGCCGGAACAACAAAACTGGCATTCAATGTCGTTGGTATGGCGCTAGTAGAATTACCAGTATAAACCAATTCTCCAGCATCAACAAAATCTGCATCATTATTCCAATCAACAAATATATTAGTATCGTACGTAAAACCTGTTTTGTAAGTAATACTTACGGGAACAGTTGTGGTTTGCGCTACGTTAGTACTTAATGATGAATAGTTTCCATAACCTCCAGCTTCAAGTCCAGTAGTATTATTAATCGATCCCATAGTCACATTAGTGATACCATTAGGATCTTGACTAGTCGCAACCGGAGTACAATAAACTAAGGCCGCTGTGGTAGTAAAACAAGAGGAAGCAGACCAAATACTGTGATCCGTTGCCGAACAGGCAGAACGAACCCAAAAACAATAAGTCGTTGACGGAGTCAAACCATTAAGCAAGGCTAGCGTATTCCCTGGAGTTGTTGTTCCAGTTGGTAAAGTAGTACTAATGGGTGCAACACCCGTTGTCGATAAATAATATTCATAACCACTGCCTGGCGATGCAGTTGGAGCAGTCCAAGCGATAACCGCAGAACCAGAAGAAACCTGACCCGAAGTCAAGGCCGTCGGAGGCAAACAAGTAGAAGGCCGCACATCAATATCATCCAATTGCAAGTATCCTTGTGAAGCATTCGCTAAGGAATTAAATCCGATATAGTAATTCCCTGGTGTAGCCACATAAAAGTTCACCGAAAATGTTTCTGGCGAAGTTTTAATATCGGGGTGATCGGCCAACAAGGTAGTCATACCAGCAGCCGAGGCTACGGCACCATAATACACTTTCATTTTTTGTTGGAAAAAAGTCTGCTCACGACTGCCTCCATATTTATAAGTAAGCTTATAACTTCCCACACTTGGGAAATTCATAACCTGCGTAAAATACCAGGCATTTTGCGCAGCAGCTCCTGTTGTAATTAAATTTTTATTGTTAAATCCATAGTAACCCAAAGTCGAGTTGTTGGTAACCCCCATTGAGGCGCCCGAAGTAGTGACCAAACTGTTACAAGCAGGATACCCTCCTACTACGGTATTGTTTGGCGCAGGCGAATTGGAAGTATTAGCGTTTACCACTACCCCTTCAAAATTCTGTGTATAAGGCAAAGTCGCCACGGTACATATAGGTGTAAGATTTCCAGCAGAAATCCATGTCGATCTACAATTCGATTTGATGTAAACAAAATAAGTAACCCCTATATTTAAACCAGGAACCGTTACAGCATTGGCAGTAGTATTTCCTGCAAAGAACAATCCAGTAGCCCCACTTCCACCAGCCCCACTGGTACGCACTTCATAATCAATTCCAGCAGCAGGTACTATAAAAGGATTAGTCCATGATATATTTAAAGTAGAATTATCAGCTGCCAAAGAAATACTTGGAGCAGACGGAGTAAAACAAGGTGTCCAAACAAATTTAGTTCCAGCAGCATAACCAATAGTATTAGAGGTTTGCATAACATCAGTAGAAGTTGCCCCTCCATTTGTAACGGTAGGGGTCCATACAGAACCTGTATTTTTTCTACTATTAAAATCAGCATTCGTAGTCCCTCGCAAACCTACCTGACCAGAAACTGTCGTAGTATTAGCAGTAGTAAATCCAGCACCAGCATTACCATAATACATTTCAATAACACCAGTTGATTCATATAGGCGTATTTGCATATTCATCAAACCTGGCAATAACGTCAACAATGGCTTTCTTTGCAAATCTTTATATTGTATTACAAAAACGCGGTTAGGCGCACTTCCCAAAACATCATACCTTACCTCTGCAGAGGCTTGTGCTCCAACCAAAGCGGCTCCATAACAAGCGATAGCACTTTCGTTAGTGGAAGCTCCTGCAATCGGATTAACAGTAGTAATTCCAGCAGGCGTAACACCAACGTTAGTTCCTAAAATGATAAAACCATTATCCGACATAGTAACGGCGGTATACCCTATATTATTATAATAAAAAGTAAACGGCAACGTATATGTTGCTAGTGAAGCCAAATTGGTAAACGTTCCAGAAGCAATAACAGTACCCGATAAAGGATTCAAATCACTATACGTGTTACCGGCACTCTCCGAGAACACATAACTCGACAGCTGAGCGTTACTGCTAAAAGTACCACCTATAATAAGGAGTACTAAAGCGAAAAATTTTTGGAAAGAATTCGAACCATTACTTGGGGGTGAAAGTAAAGTTTTTTTCATAGTTAGTTTTTTTGTGGTATTACGGTTATTAGTTACAGGCATCCCTACCGGTAACGTGATAGATTTAGATGCTAAATTTACACCTTATAAACATTCAATTAACAATCATTTTACCAAAAAGTAAAACTTTTCGATAAAATGTAAAAAGCATCGGCTAAAAGAGCACTATCTCAGCTCAATAGCTACAAAACTGTCAGCAATTCATTACGAATTAGGCGGATATTCTATATAATAGGAGGATAGCAACTAATTTTCTTCAAATTTTAATGGCGCTAAATTAACAATTTATCAAGGATTTACAAGGATTGTTAATAAATTGTTGCAGTTGTTCATAGAATCCTTACGAATAAACCAAAAACAAAGACGCCGCAGGTAACACATCCATAACAATAGCCTTATTGCTGCAGACTAGCCATAAAAAAAGCCCCTCAATGGAAGGGCTCTTAGGTAGGCTACTAGTAATTAAGCTTGTCCGGCCGGACCAAAGTTCAAAGGAACCTGTGGCTGCTCTGTATCTTTGATTTCACCATTCGCCAATTCATAGCGGTGTATGTTCTCTCCCAATGCTTTTAAAAAACGCTTAGCATGCTGCGGAGTCAATACAATTCTTGATTTAACCTTAGCCTTAGGAATACCAGGCATAAGCGTTACAAAATCTACGACAAACTCAGAAGCCGAATGGTTAATGATAGCCAAGTTAGAATAAATCCCTTCCGCTATTTTCTCATCAAGCTCTATATTAATCTGCCCTTGTTGCGCATTATCACTCATAATAATTTCTTTAATTCTCTTACCCTCTCCTTTGGAGAGGGCAGGGTGAGGTTAAACCCGCTCCACAGGAGCGGGTCATGTGAGGTTTAATAAATATACTCCTCTTTATTAGCCATAATCTCATTATAGTCTTCCTTAGAACCTACTATCGTATGGTCATAATCTCTCATACCAGTACCGGCAGGGATTCTATGTCCTACAATAACATTTTCTTTAAGTCCTTCTAAAGTATCTACTTTACCAGCAACCGCTGCTTCATTCAACACTTTAGTAGTCTCCTGGAATGACGCCGCAGAGATAAATGATTTCGTTTGTAACGAAGCTCTTGTGATACCTTGTAACACTGGCGTAGCCGTAGCCGTAATAACATCACGAGCCACTACCATGTTTTTGTCATTTCGTTTCAACAACGAATTCTCATCACGCAACTCACGAGGCGTAACAATCTGACCCGGTTTCAATACTTCAGAATCTCCAGCATCTTCCACTACTTTCATTCCATACAATTTATCATTCTCTTCCAAGAAATCAGCCGTATGGATCAATTGTTCTTCTAAGAACAAAGTATCTCCTGGATCTTCAACACGCACTTTACGCATCATCTGACGAATCACTACTTCAAAGTGCTTATCGTTAATTTTTACCCCTTGTAAACGGTATACCTCTTGAATCTCATTAACCAAATACTGTTGTACAGCAGAAGGTCCTTGGATTCTTAAAATATCATCCGGTGTAATAGCACCATCAGATAAAGGCACCCCAGCTTTTACGAAGTCATTCTCTTGTACCAAGATTTGACTAGATAATTTTACTAGGTATTTTTTAATTTCACCAAACTTAGATTCAATCACAATCTCACGGTTACCTCTTTTGATTTTACCAAAAGATACAACCCCATCGATTTCAGAAACTACTGCTGGGTTCGAAGGATTACGAGCTTCTAACAACTCGGTAATTCTTGGAAGTCCTCCCGTGATATCCCCTGCTTTAGAAGAACGACGCGGAATCTTAACAAGGATTTTACCTGCCTTGATTTTCTCGCCATCTTCTACCATAAGGTGAGCCCCTACTGGTAAGTTATAAGATCGAATCAATTCTCCGTCTTTACCATATACTAATAAGGTTGGAATTAATTTTTTATTTCTTCCTTCCGAAATTACTTTCTCTTGGAATCCGGTTTGCTCATCAATTTCCACTTGGAACGATTGCCCTTGCTCTAAATCTTCATAAGCAATTTTACCCGTAAACTCAGATACAATAACGCCATTATAAGGATCCCATTTACAAATAGTAGCGCCTTTTTCAACAACATCACCATCTTTAACACTAATAACAGATCCATAAGGAATGTTATGAGTGCTCAATAGAATACCCGTTTTAACATCCGTCAATTTCAACTCAGTCGAACGAGAAACTACAATGTCAACTTTGTTGCCATCACCATCTTCTCCTACTACCGTTTTCAAATCTTCGATTTCAAGTTTTCCGCCAAATCGAGCAACAATGTTCGACTCTTCAGATACTCCTCCTGCTACCCCTCCAACGTGGAACGTACGTAGGGTCAGCTGAGTTCCTGGCTCTCCAATCGACTGTGCAGCAATGACACCAACAGCTTCTCCTTTTTGAGTCATTTTACCGGTAGCCAAGTTTCTTCCATAACACTTAGCACAAATTCCTTTTTTAGCCTCACAAGTCAATGGAGAACGAACATCTACTCTCTCAAGTGGAGACTCCTCAATAGCCTTAACAATAGCCTCAGTAATTTGAACACCAGAGTGTACTAATATTTCATTGTTCAAGGGATTAATAACATCTTGTAACGCTACACGTCCTAAGATACGTTCGCCCAAAGTCTCAACGATTTCTTCATTTTTCTTCAAAGCCGAAACTTCAATACCTCTCAAGGTACCACAGTCTACTGAGTTCACAATAACATCTTGCGATACATCGTGCAACCTTCTAGTCAAGTATCCAGCATCCGCCGTTTTCAAAGCGGTATCCGCCAATCCTTTACGAGCACCGTGCGTAGAGATAAAGTATTCCAAAATCGATAATCCTTCCTTAAAGTTAGAAAGAATCGGATTCTCAATAATCTCTCCACCACCAGCAGTCGATTTTTTAGGCTTAGCCATCAATCCACGCATACCAGTCAACTGACGAATCTGTTCCTTAGAACCCCTCGCCCCAGAGTCAAGCATCATGTATACCGAGTTAAACCCTTGTTGGTCTTCTCTAATATTTTTCATAGCCAACTCCGTCAACTGTGCATTCGCAGAAGTCCAAATATCAATAACCTGGTTGTAACGTTCGTTATTGGTAATAAGACCCATGTTATAGTTCATAGAGATTCCCTCTACTTGCTCTCTTGCATCAGCAATCAATTTTGGTTTTTGATCCGGAATTTTAATATCACCTAGCGAGAAGGATAATCCTCCTTTGAAGGCAAACTTATATCCCATATCTTTCATATTATCCAAGAAACCTGCCGTAGTAGGCACATCAGTTACCGATAAAATTTTACCAATAATATCACGCAACGATTTCTTAGTCAATACCTCATTGATATAACCTGCAGCTTGTGGCACTACTTCATTAAATAATACTCTACCCGCCGTAGTTTGAATGATTTTATAAACCAATTCGCCTTCTTCGTTAAAGTCTTTAGCTCTGATTTTTACACGAGCATTCAACTCCACTCTACCCTCATTCAAAGCGATATTACACTCTTCAGCAGAATAGAACGTTAAACCTTCCCCTAAAATTTTCATTTCAGGAGTAGACAATCGTTCTTTGGTCATGTAGTACAGACCCAATACCATGTCCTGAGAAGGTACCGTGATCGGCGCTCCATTAGCAGGGTTCAAGATATTGTGAGAAGCCAACATCAACAATTGCGCTTCCAAAATAGCCTCTGGTCCTAGTGGCAAGTGAACCGCCATCTGGTCACCATCAAAATCCGCATTAAACGCCGTACACACTAAGGGGTGCAACTGAATCGCTTTTCCTTCAATTAATTTAGGCTGGAACGCTTGGATACCCAAACGGTGTAAGGTAGGAGCACGGTTCAGTAATACAGGGTGTCCTTTGATTACATTCTCTAGGATATCCCAAACTACAGGCTCTTTTTTATCGATGATTTTTTTGGCCGACTTAACCGTCTTAACAATTCCTCTTTCAATTAATTTTCGAATAACGAAAGGTTTGTACAATTCTGCCGCCATATCTTTTGGCAAACCACACTCAAACAATTTCATTTCTGGCCCAACAACAATTACCGAACGAGCAGAATAATCTACACGTTTTCCTAATAAGTTTTGACGGAAACGTCCTTGTTTACCTTTCAAGGAATCCGATAAGGATTTCAATGGTCGGTTGGATTCTGTTTTAACAGCCGAAGCTTTACGGGTGTTGTCAAATAACGAATCTACTGATTCTTGCAACATACGTTTCTCGTTTCTCAAGATTACCTCTGGCGCTTTAATCTCCATCAATCGTTTCAAACGGTTGTTACGGATGATTACTCTTCGGTACAAATCATTCAAATCCGAAGTCGCAAAACGACCTCCATCCAACGGCACTAACGGACGTAATTCTGGTGGGATAACCGGAATCACTTTCAAAATCATCCACTCAGGACGATTCTCTCTATTCATGTTAGACTCACGGAACGATTCAACTACTTGTAAACGTTTTAAAGCTTCTGTTTTTCTTTGTTTAGAAGTCTCGTTATTAGCCGCATGACGCAACTCATAAGACAAGGCATCTAAATCAGTTCTAGCCAACAAGTCCATAATACATTCAGCACCCATTTTGGCAATGAATTTATTAGGATCATTATCGTCTAAATATTGATTTTCCATCGGAAGGGTATCTAAAATATTTAAATATTCTTCTTCAGTCAAAAAGTCTAAACGGTGCAAAGATTCTCCCTCTGCATTTTGAGCTATACCCGCTTGGATTACTACATATCTTTCGTAGTAAATAATCATGTCTAATTTCTTAGACGGCAATCCAAGGATATAACCAATTTTGTTCGGCAAAGAACGGAAGTACCAAATGTGAGCAATAGGCACCACCAAGTTGATGTGTCCTACTCGATCACGACGCACTTTTTTCTCCGTAACTTCAACACCACAACGGTCACAAACGATTCCTTTATAACGGATTCTTTTGTATTTTCCACAAGCACATTCGAAGTCCTTTACAGGCCCGAAGATACGCTCACAAAATAAACCGTCACGCTCTGGTTTGTGGGTTCTATAGTTGATAGTTTCTGGCTTCAAAACCTCTCCTCTTGACTCAGCCAAGATCGATTCCGGCGAAGCTAATCCTATCGAAATTCTGTCAAATCTTTTGATCGTATTTTTAGTATCTTTATTTCTATTCATCATAGTCGTAAACTTTTATAAAGTGGTTGTAAAAGCAATCCCAGTCACCCCTGTAGTAGGAGGACTGAGACTGATTACTGATTTATTCTTCTAATCTGATGTCTAATCCAAGACCTTTCAATTCATGCATCAATACATTGAATGATTCTGGTAATCCTGGCTCTGGCATAGTCTCTCCCTTAACGATAGCCTCGTAAGTTTTAGCTCTACCAATAACGTCATCCGATTTAACAGTCAAAATTTCTCTAAGCGTACTTGATGCTCCATAAGCTTCAAGTGCCCAAACCTCCATTTCTCCAAAACGCTGACCTCCAAATTGAGCTTTACCACCCAAGGGTTGTTGCGTAATAAGAGAGTACGGACCAATAGAACGTGCGTGCATTTTATCGTCAACCATATGCCCTAATTTCAACATATAGATAACCCCAACAGTTGCCGGTTGGTGGAAACGCTCTCCAGTGCCTCCATCATACAAATACGTATGACCAAAACGTGGAATGCCTGCCTCATCGGTAAATTCATTAATCTGGTCTAAAGTAGCTCCGTCAAAAATTGGTGTAGCAAATTTTCTACCCAAGTTCATACCAGCCCATCCTAATACCGTTTCATAAATCTGCCCAATGTTCATACGAGAAGGTACCCCTAGCGGATTCAATACGATATCTACCGGTGTTCCATCTTCTAAGAATGGCATATCCTCATGACGTACGATACGCGCAACAATACCTTTGTTACCGTGACGACCCGCCATCTTATCCCCTACCTTCAATTTACGTTTCTTAGCAATATATACTTTCGCTAATTTCAAAATTCCAGCAGGTAATTCGTCTCCAACCGTGATGGTAAACTTCTCTCTTCTCAAAGCGCCTTGCAAGTCATTCAACTTGATTTTGTAGTTGTGAATTAAGTCATTAACCAAACGGTTAGTTTCATCATCAGCAACCCATTGTCCTTTGGTCAAGTGAGCAAAATCTTCTACAGCATGTAACATTTTTTGAGTGTATTTTTTACCTTTTGGCAATACTTCCTCACCCAAATCGTTCATCACGCCTTGCGAAGTTTTTCCGTTTACTATGTTGAATAATTTGTCAACCAAACGGTCTTTCAAATCAACAAACTTAGTTTCGAATTCCATTTCCAAAGACGTCAAATCGTCTTTATCTTTGGTACGTTTCTTTTTATCTTTTACCGCTCTCGCGAA
>CANFZC010000078.1 GCA_947451475.1 Flavobacteriaceae bacterium
AAGCCTACATATCCCAAATTTTGATTATTTTGCAGTCGTTAAAAGAAAAGAATAGATGAGATTACTTTCTGAATATATTAATAACGATTTTAAACCTTTCAGTCCCTCGGATTCAGTGGGAGAAATACAGGATTTTTTTGCTGATTGTTCCTATTCCCATTTTCCCTTATTGGAAAACGGGATATACTTAGGCTGTATTTCTTCGGTAGATTCGGAAACCTTTGAATCTGATAAGAATATACATGATTACCGTTATTCTTTTGAAGGTTTTTTTGTTAGGGACACCATGATATGGCTGGATGTTTTGGAAGTTTTTGCTAGAAACAACGCAAATATTGTTCCCATTTTGGACTCTAACAATAAATATGTAGGCTATTATGAGATTACTGACATCATCAAGTTTTTAAATGAAACCCCTTTTTTAAAAGAGACCGGCGGTATTATAGTAGTAGAAAAACCCACGGCTGACTATAGCATGAGTCAGATTACTCAAATTGTTGAAAGCAATAATGGTAAATTATTGGGTGTTTTTGTATCTGAGGCTAATGCCGAAAAAGTTCAGGTTACGGTAAAAACCACACTAGGTAGTGTGAATGAAATCATACAAACCTTCAGACGTTACAATTATGAAATTGTCTCGGAGCACAATGAGGACAATTATTTGAACAATTTAAAAGAGCGTTCTGAATATTTGGATAAATACTTAAATATGTAATTTATGAAAGTTGCCATCTTTGGACAATATTACCAAAACGATACTCGACCCATCATTAGGGACATTTTTATATTTTTTAATAGAAACAATGTTGAATTGGTCATTGAAGCAACGTTTTTAAAAATATTATACGAAGAAAAGATTATTGAAAAAGAGTACAACACCTTTTCCTCACATACTGATTTAGATGCTAGTTTTGATATTTTAATCAGCATTGGTGGCGACGGAACCATTTTAAGAGCTACTACTTTTGTTCGAGATTCTGGCATTCCGATTTTAGGCATTAATGCAGGAAGGCTCGGGTTTTTAGCCAAAGTTCAAAAAGAAAACATTGCTTCCTTTCTACAAATTGTATTAGAAAAAAAATATACTATTTCAGAACGTACTTTGTTGACGCTTGATTGTTCTAGAAATGACACAGTGATTGACATTAATTTTGCCATGAACGAAATATCCATCAACAGGAAAGATACGACTTCGATGATTACCATTGAAACCTTTTTAAATGGCGAATATTTGAACTCCTATTGGTCTGATGGGTTGATAATTTCCACTCCGACGGGTTCGACCGGCTATTCTATGAGTTGTGGAGGCCCCATATTAATGCCCGACGTCAAAGCTTTGACGATCACCCCTATAGCCCCTCACAATCTTACTGCAAGACCCTTAGTGATTCCGGACAACACAGAAATAAAACTTAAAGTATCGGGAAGAGAGGAACAATATTTAGTTTCATTAGATTCTCGCATCACCTACATCAATAATAATTCAGAACTTACCATTAAGAAAACACCTTTTCAAATTAACATGGTAGAAATTCCTGAGGAGACCTTTTTAAAGACGCTTCGCAACAAATTATTATGGGGAGAAGACAAGAGAAATTAGAAAATATTTCATCTAAATTTATACTACAAAACTAAAAATTCCGTTTAGAATACAAACCGTAATTAGTAACGTAATTATCAGCACTTTATTTTATTTAACAGAAATACAAAATTCATGTTAATTAAGTACTGAGAATTATTATATTTGCACGCTATTTTCAATTTGATGAAAAGGATTTTAGTATTATTTTTTTGTTTGTTTTTTCAGAATTTTTTGAGTGCTCAAATCAATGAGATTGGAGTATTCTTAGGAGGCAGTAATTATATAGGTGACGTGGGTAAAACTAATTTTGTGTCGCCCAATGAAGCTGCTTTTGGAATTCTATATAAATGGAATAAAAGTCCGAGACATTCTTATCGATTTTCCTACACACAATCTACTATTTCTGGCAATGATTTAGATTCGGAAGTACCGGGAAGGTATGAGAGAGGTTTTAAATTTAAAAATAACATAAAGGAGTTTTCAGCTGGACTAGAGTTTGATTTTTTCGATTTTAATTTACATAATATCTTAAGAAGGAAATTTACACCCTACGTATACACTGGACTTTCCTATTTTATTTATGATGAATTATATGTCATAAATGGTGACACAAAAACGGATTATACTGCAAGTGCCATGGCAATACCGATGACAGTAGGGATAAAAGCAAATATTTTTACCAAATTTATTGTAGGATTTGAAGTTGGTACTCGCTACACTTTCACTGATAATTTAGATGGAAGTTCCCCTAAGAATCATAACTTGACTTCATTAAAATTCGGAAATTTAAATAGCAACGATTGGTATGTATTTACCGGCTTTACGCTAACCTATACTTTTACCGAAAAACCATGTTTCTGTGCCGATTAAATAATGAATTTACTAACAACTATAAATACAGACAACTTACCTAAACATCTAGCTATTATAATGGATGGCAATGGTCGTTGGGCTAAACAAAAAGGGTTGTTACGAGCATTTGGACATGAAAACGGCACTAAATCAGTGCGGATAACCGTTGAGGCTTGTGCTAAAATGGGAGTTGAATTTCTTACTCTTTATGCTTTTTCAACAGAAAATTGGAATCGTCCCAAATTAGAAGTTGACACTTTGATGAAATTATTAATTTCTTCTTTAAAAAAAGAATTAGATACACTTCAAAAAAACAATATAAGATTAAACTGTATCGGGAATATTGATTTATTACCTATTACGGCCAAAAAAGAATTATTAGCGGTAATTGAAAAGACTAAAAACAACAGCAGAATGACCCTGACTTTAGCGTTAAGCTACGGCTCAAGAGAAGAATTGTTAAATGCTGTTAAAATTATATGCAATAAAGTTAAAAATAATATAATTTCGATAGACACGCTTGATGAATCAATTATTAATCAGCATCTTTACACGCACAATCTACCCGATGTAGATTTAGTTATTAGAACTAGTGGCGAACACAGAATTAGTAATTTTTTGTTATGGCAGATTGCCTATGCAGAATTTTATTTCACCGATGTTTTATGGCCCGACTTTAAAGAAGATGATTTATATGAAGCCATCATTAGCTATCAAAAAAGAGAACGAAGATTTGGAAAGACAAGTGAACAAATTAAATAATATTTCAGTGCAGATTAAAACCTTAAAAATATTTCTACCTATTTTATTGTTAGGAACTATTTTTCAATTAAAAGCCCAAGATAGAATACCTTTTGATCAAGGAAAAAAATATATTTTAGCTGATGTTAAAGTAAACGGCAAAATCAGCTATAACCAACAGACTGTTGTTACTTTTGCCGGGATGGAGAAAGGGCAAGAAATTACGGTTCCTGGAGAACAAATCAGTAATTCAATTAAGAAATTGGGTAAACTTGGATTGTTTAGCGATATTGATTTTTACATTAACAAAGTAGAAGGCGACAGCATTTGGTTAGACTTAAACATAGCCGAAATACCAAAACTGAGTGAAGTAAAATTTCAAGGTGTAAAAAAATCAAAGATAGAAGGATTAATTAAAGACAATAGCCTAACCAAGGGGAAAATTGTCAATGAAAACCTAATTACTACCACTCGGAATTATATTGAAAACAAATACAAAAAAGACGGATATTTTAATACCAAAGTCTTCATAAAAACCACACCCGATACAACAGAAGGAAACCAAGTAAAAATGTTAGTCAACATTGACAAGGGAGATAAACTTAAAATATCAAGAATCACCTTTGATGGCAACGATAAATTCACAGATAAAAAACTGAGAAGTGCCATGAAAAACACGAAGCAAATTAATCCAATTCGTATTTTCAAAGCATCAAAATTCATTAAAGACAAGTATAAAGAAGATTTAACTTCTATAGTAGAGAAATACAAAGAGAAAGGATACCGAGATGCAAGAGTAATTCAAGATTCTGTTTTTTTAAATGCCAAAAAAACTAAGTTGGCTATCAACATTAAAGTAGAAGAAGGAAAGAAATATTATTTTGGAAACATCAAATTTTTGGGCAACTCTGTTTATTCGGACCAATTGTTGTCAAGAGTTTTGGGTGTAAAAAAAGGAGATACTTATAACGGTGTTTTATTAGAAAAAAGAATTGCAGATAAGTCAAAGCCTGATGGAGATGACATTACCAATTTATACCAAAACAACGGTTATTTATTTTCAAATATTAATGCTGTAGAGGTAAAGACAACAAATGACACAATAGATTTTGAAATAAGAGTTACCGAAGGACCTGTCGCTTATTTCAATAACATTAGCGTTGTTGGTAATGATAAAACGAATGATCGAGTTATATATCGCGAATTACGTACGCAACCAGGTCAAAAATACAGCAAGGAAGATTTAGTTCGAACCATTCGTGAGATTGGTCAATTAGGCTTTTTTGATCCTGAAGCCATAGACCCCAAATTTAAAAATGTAGATCCTGCCGCTGGAACCGTTGACATTGAATATCATGTTGTAGAAAAAGGATCTAGTCAAATCGAATTACAAGGTGGTTATGGTGGAGGTGGATTCATCGGTACCTTAGGATTGTCTTTCAATAACTTTTCTGCAAGAAATATGTTTAAAAAAGACGCCTATAAACCTTTACCAATGGGTGATGGTCAAAAAGTAGCCTTGCGTTTGCAAGCTAGTTCGTATTTCCAGACCTATAGCTTATCTTTCAGCGAACCTTGGTTTGGAGGCAAAAAACCGATCAACTTTTCATCTTCTATCTCGCACAGTAAACAATTCTTATACTCTGGAAGTGTGAGCAGTGTAGACAAAAGCAAAAGTTTTAATATTACTTCATTATCTGCCGGTATTGCGAAACGATTAACCGTTCCTGATGACTACTTTGTTTTTTCAAGTTCGGCATCCTTTCAATATTATGATTTACATAATTATAATACAGGCTTGTTTACCTTTGGTAATGGCGCTTCTAGAAACTTAGCGTTTACACTTGGTTTAAGTAGAAATAACAAAGGGGTAAATCCAATATTCCCAACGTATGGATCAGAATTTAATTTATCTGCCAAATTCACCATGCCTTATTCCTTAATGAATGGAATTGATTATGGAAACTTAAAAAACCTAGCTGAATACAAAAAGACTTACACCTCCTCTACCGATGCAAACGCTAATTATGGTATTGATGGTGTTTATATTGATCAGGGAGATTATATCAAAACTACTACTATCAATAATCAAGGAACCTCAGTAACCGGTATCGTTAAAGTGAATGACTACACGCAAGCGGATGTTAACCAAGCCAAAGTTGACCAAGAAAAGTTTAAATGGTTAGAATATTATAAAATAAAATTTAAAGCAGATTGGTATACTCGTTTAGCTGGATCACAATCCAAAGCTTTAGTTCTAAGAACCTTAGCTGAGTTTGGCTATTTAGGAGCATACAATAGTGGTCGAGGCTTAGTTCCTTTTGAGCGTTTTTATCTAGGTGGAGATGGATTAGCAAATTTCGCACTAGATGGCAGAGAAGTAATTCAATTGAGAGGATATCCAAATCAATCCTTATCATCAAGTGATGGAGGGACGGTCTACAATAAATTTACGATGGAACTTCGCTATCCTCTAACTTTAAAAGCTGCTGCATCCATCTATGCCTTAACCTTTGTTGAAGCGGGTTCCTCTTATAACACCTTTAAAGACTATAATCCTTTTGTATTACAACGTTCGGCAGGATTTGGAATCCGTATTTTTATGCCTGCTTTTGGATTATTAGGAATAGACTTCGCGCACGGTTTTGATGCTGTTCCAAACAATTCAGGGATCACTACACCGAATGGATGGGAAACACATTTTATAATTGGTCAACAATTTTAATTATATTTGATACCGTATTTATAAATCATAACCGTATGAAAAAATATTTTGCAATATCAATTCTTCTAGTAGCCCTTGGTTTTAAAGCAAATGCTCAATCTAGAGGAATAAAAATTGGGTACATTGACATGGAATACATATTACAAAATGTACCTGATTATGCTGAAGCCAAAAATCAATTGGAACAAAAAGCGCAAAAATGGAAACAAGATATTGAAACTAAAAAAGTTGAAATTGCAAAATTAAAAGATGCTTTAAAAACTGAAAGTGCCTTACTAACCAAAGAATTAATCGACGAAAGACAGGAAGAAATAAAATTCCAAGAAGACGAATTAATCGATTTTCAACAAAAAAAATTCGGTCCAGAAGGTGACTTAATTATACAAAAATCTGTACTAATTAAACCCATTCAAGACCAAGTTTTTACAGCAGTTCAAGACATTGCTGAATTAAAGAAATTTGATTTTGTTTTTGATAAGTCTTCGGATTTAACTATTCTTTTTGCCGCTAAAAGATATGATATTAGCGATCAAGTTGTGCGGACTATTACTAGAGCCGAAAGAAGACAGCAATTGAGTAATAAGGAATTAAAAGCGCAAGAGAAAAAGGAATATGAAGAAGATGTGACTGATGAAAATCCGGCACTTGCTGCAAGACAAAAAATATTAGCAGATAAAAAAGCAGCTCGCGAAAAAATGGTTGCTGATAAAAAAGCGGCAGCAGAGGCAAAGAAAGCTGAGCAGGAGGCAAAACGCAAAGAACTAGCTGATGCCAAAGCCGCTAAAAAAAGTGGCACGGTTAGTGCAGATGAAAAAAATACAGGGGATAGAAAGCCCGCTGAAAACAAAACAACTGCCGACTCTACTGCTACTGCATCACAAGCAGCAAAACAAGATAAAGCAGCCGAAAGAGCTAAATTAATAGAGGACAGAAAAAAAGCAATAGAAGAAAAAAAGAAAAAAATGCTAGAAGATAGAGAGGCTGCGAAAAAAGCGAAAGAAGATAAAAAAGCTGCCGCTAAAACAGAATAATTAAAATAAACTATATAATAATTAATACTTTTAAAAAATGAAACGATTGAAATCATTACTAATAGCTACTGTATTGTTTTTAGGAACATGCCAAACCATCAATGCTCAAGCTAAAACTGCACACGTAGATGTAAATGAATTAATTTCTAAAATGCCAGCGATGTTGGATGCACAAAAACAACTTGAAAAATTGAGTGCTACTTATGACACCGAATACAAAACAATGGCTGATGAATATCAAAATAAAATAAAAAAATACGATCAAGAAGCTTCCACTGTAACAGACGCAGTAAACCAAACGCGTCAAACAGAAGTACAAGATCTTGTTAAACGAATTCAAGATTATAGAGATAATGCGCAAAAAGAATTACAAAAAAAAGAATCTGATATGGTAAAACCATTAATGGATAAAATCAAAGCGTCAATTTCAAAAGTTGGGAAAGCAAAAGGATACCAATATGTATTAAACGTTGCTGATTTACTTTTAGCTGACGGACCAGATTTAACTGCTGATGTTAAGAAAGATTTAGGTTTTTAATAAAATTGTAAAAACACGATATAAAACTGCTCAACTACTTGGGCAGTTTTTTTTTACTTTTGTTTTATGACAAATAATAATCCGATAGGACTTTTTGATTCAGGAATAGGAGGGACATCCATTTGGAAGGAAATTCATGAACTACTGCCTCATGAAAACACGGTATATTTAGCAGATAGCAAGAATGCTCCTTATGGCCAAAAATCTAAGGAAGAGATTATTCATTTGAGTTTTAAAAACACCGAATTCTTACTCAATCAAAATGCTAAAATTATAGTTGTAGCTTGTAATACAGCTACCACGAATGCTATTAAAGAATTACGAGATAAATATGATATACCGTTTATCGGAATTGAGCCTGCTATAAAGCCAGCCGCTTTAAATTCTCATAAAAAAGTCATTGGTATCTTAGCCACTCAAGGAACTTTAAACAGCACACTATTCCACCAAACTTTAGAAAAATTCCAGGATATCAAAATAATTGAACAAATTGGACACGGCCTCGTTCCGTTAATTGAAAATGGAGCCATTAAATCACCTGAAATGTTCAAATTGCTACAATCATATTTAATTCCGATGATCGAGGCTAATATCGACTATTTAGTACTTGGCTGCAGCCATTACCCCTTTCTAATACCTCAAATAAAAAAAATACTGCCCGACCATATCAAAATTATTGATTCAGGAGAAGCGGTTGCTAGACAAACTAAAAAAGTAGTAGTGGAAACTGTTGGAGAGAACAAAAATAACACTAACGGGACTATAGTGTTTTATTCTAATGCTAATCCGAAAGTGTTAAGCGATATTTTACAAAATCAATTTCAGGTAATGTATAAAGATTTCTAGAAATTTTATTTATTTTCTTCTTTAAACCAACTGGAATACATCACATAATTATTAGAAATACGTTCAATCTCTCCTGCAAAATTAGACTGATCGATATCCTTTACTTTCTTTGCTGGAACTCCAGCATATATTGACCCGGATTTTACCACAGTATTTTGTGTTAACACCGCGCCTGCAGCAATAATAGAATAACTTTCTATTACGCAATTATCCATTATAATAGCCCCCATACCAATAAGCACATTATCATGCACTTTACAACCGTGAACAATTGCATTGTGCCCTATTGAGACATTATTGCCTATTTCGGTTGGATGTTTTTGATAGGTACAATGTATTATGGCTCCATCTTGAATATTGACTTTATTTCCAATTTTTATAAAATGTACATCTCCTCTAACTACAGCGTTATACCAAACACTGCATTCAGAACCAAGTGAAACATCACCTACAATAGTAGCATTTTCTGCCACAAAACAATCTTCTGGTATTTGTGGACTTTTTCCATTTACTGACTTTAGTATCATATAAAAAAATTGTCCCGAAAATATCGGGACAAGTATATATTTAATTAATAGCTGGACAATTACAGTGGTATTTTTCTGGTTTACAGAATAAATTAATACCTAAAGTTATTTGGTGAAAACCTCCTGAATCAAACTTTACTGTTCCCAACAAATGAGAATAAGTATAAGAGAACATATAATTTTTAAAATTTACCCCAAGTATAGGCGTAACATATTGTAGTTTTTGATCAGATACTCCACTACCATTTACATGTTGAGCACCGTCTAAACTTCTTCTATAGGATATACCTCCCCATAATTTACCAAATTCAAGATCCTTATAAGCTTTCATATTAAAGTCCATGGTGCTTTCTTGCGTTTGAGAAACCAACATAAACATAAATGAAGGCTCCCATTGTACCGTTTCAGAATCACCAAAAGTATAACCTGCGTTAATTACTAACTTCTTTAAATTTGTAGATTCTCTCTCTGAATAAATTTTTCTTGCACTACCTAAAGCGTTTATCACAGTAGCATGTATATAAAAATCTAAATAATTATAGGATGCACCGATATCCATATTAAAATAAGGAGCTTTTTGCACAGAGCCATAAATTAAAGGATCATACGTTGGGTCGTTTAAATAAAATGTAGACTCATCTAAACTACTTTGGCTAAATCCAGCACTCATACCAAATGACAATTGATTTAAATCTATATTATCACGGGAGAACATAAGATGATGTGCGTAAGTTAATTTCATACCTGTTTGAGAATGATAGCCGTTCTTATCATTAAATACAATAATACCTCCTCCAGATCTTTCTCCAATAGAACCATTTAAACTTATGGTTTGTAATGCAGGTGCATCAGCTTGTCCAAACCACTGTTGCCTTCCTGTAATTCTTAATTTTGCACAATTTGCAGCACCAGCCATAGAGGGATGCAGAAGGTAATAATTATCCGATAGATAATCGGAATATATAGGCAGGCCTTCTTGAGAATGAGAAAACTGTGCTACCAAAAGAAATACTAATAAATAAAAATTTTTGAAATTCATTTTAACTATCTTTTTAATGAGAAATGGGCTTTATATTGTTTAGTGGTTGTTTGTTCTAAATAATCGACTGTAAACCAGTAATCATCCGAAGGCATCAAATGGCCGTTGTGTGTACCATCCCAACCATCCGTAGTCGGGCTGATTTGTTTGATTAGTTTTCCAGTGCGGTCAAATATATAAATTTTTGCGTAAGGTTGGTTAACTAGTCCGTGGATATTCCAAGTATCATGGATACCATCGTAGTTTGGTGTGAAGTAATGCGGATAGTCAATGGTTTCCACATTTTCTATGAGTTGTACTCCACAAGAATAGCCATCAGGGCTTAACGTATCCCATACATAAATAGTATGCGTTCCTATAGAGACATTTTCAAAGATTGGATTCATTTGTCTTGGTCCGTCGTCTAAGCTGTATTGGTATAATCCATAACCATCGTTGGTTACCGTAATCACTTGGTTTTCTGCAAACGCATTAGTCACCGTATAACTCAAGTTAGCGGCTTGTCCTGATTTAATCACATCAAACGTAGATGCCGGTGTAATTACCGAGGTACAGCCCAACATCGGTGGGTTTACACTTACTGCCTCTACCGTGTACACTACATGCGCAGCAGTAGTAGCGATATCGGTGATTTGTAGCGTGCTACTGTTTTGTCCTGCAATGAGCTGCCCATCGGCATACCAGTTAAAGGTATAATTCGGAGCGGTAATGCCACTGTCTAAGATTAAGTTGTTCACTACGGTCGTAGTTGGCCAAGTTACACAAGCAACATTACTGCCGGTATTACTGGTAATTACGGGTTTAGCTAGTTTCTCTATGGTAACTTTAAAGGAATCCAATTGGTAACAACCGGTTACCAAGTTCTCCACACGTACCCAATAGGTACCCGTATGTACTTGGTAGTTTGCCAAATCCGTCAAGGCATTGGTGGATATACCTGCCTGTGCCGAAGTCTGGTTGTCATAGAACTCGACTACATAAGTCGGTGCCGTTTGTGTCGTTCCTAGGACTGATTCGGTATAGCCTGCCAAACTCGCTAGCGGACTAGTACCACTCTGGGTAAACAACATCTGTCCGTCGTTCACACCATCGGTGTCACATTCCTTCATGTCGGGCATTGGTGTGGCAATGATTGGTTTAGGATTCACCACGATGTTAAACGTGCCTATAGTACTCTTACAACCTGTGGTAGTATTGGTTACCACTACATAAATGGGTTGTGGGTTACTGGTATT
>CANFZC010000079.1 GCA_947451475.1 Flavobacteriaceae bacterium
ATTGCAGGACAGTGGGTTGGCGTTTCCCTATGTATGGAAATGTGCTCAATTTGGGTATGATGGCAATGGGGTTAAAATTGTGCGCACTGCTGCTGATTTAGCGCAGTTACTTGATGTTGAATGTATAGCGGAACAAATGGTTCCGTTTAAAAATGAACTAGCCGTCATCGTAGCCCGTTCGGTATCCGGTGAAGTAAAAACGTACCCAGTAGTGGAAATGGAATTCCACCCTGAAGCGAATCAGGTAGAATATGTGATTTGCCCGGCCCGTATCGAGGCACAAGTAGCCAAACAAGCAACTGAAATTGCCTTGAAGGTTTCGAAAGCTTTTAACCATGTTGGTTTACTTGCTGTGGAGATGTTCCAAACGGCGGACGATGAAATTCTCGTTAACGAAGTCGCTCCGCGTCCGCACAACTCGGGTCATTACAGCATAGAAGCCAGTTATACTTCCCAATTTGAAAACCATTTGCGAGCGATATTAAATTTACCTTTGGGGAGTACGGCTAGTAAAGTTGCGGGAATTATGGTAAATTTGGTTGGTGCCGAAGGCTTTTCGGGACCTGTAGTTTATGAAAACATAGAGAAGATCATGGCTATTGAGGGAGTAACTCCACACATTTATGGCAAACGGGAGACGCGTCCGTTTCGTAAGATGGGCCATGTCACGATTGTTAATGAAGACATGTCAAAAGCAAGAAGCATCGCGGAAGAAGTGAAGAATACTATTAGAGTGATTAGTTAATTTGAAAATTTGAAAAGGTGATGATTTGAAAAGGCCAAAGTAATTATTATTTAACGGCCATACATTTCACAATTAAAAGCAGCTATATAACAACCAATTAAAAAGAACCATGAGTAAAGTAGCGATAATAATGGGAAGCATCTCTGATATGCCCGTGATGCAGGAAGCGATTGATATCTTAAAAGGGTTTGATATTGAAACGGAAGTGGATATCGTTTCGGCCCATAGAACCCCTGAAAAATTATTTGATTTTAGTAAAAATGCCCACACTCGAGGCATTTCAGTAATTATTGCGGGTGCTGGGGGCGCAGCGCACTTACCGGGTATGGTGGCTTCTATGTCGCCGCTACCCGTTATTGGAGTACCTGTAAAATCAAGCAATTCTATTGACGGATGGGATTCGGTTTTATCCATCTTGCAAATGCCAGGTGGTGTACCAGTCGCTACGGTTGCTTTGAATGGCGCTAAGAATGCCGGTATACTTGCCGCTCAAATTATTGGGAGTCACGACAAATGTGTCTTGGACAAAATTGTTTTTTACAAAGAAGGACTTAAAGAGGCGGTTACTAAATCCTCTAATGAGTTGAAGCAATAAGTTTGACACCCCTAAAGTCCCTTCAAGAGGACAATTACACTTACTATGAAAATCTTAACTGAAAAGTTTACTACAAAATACAATACGGCACCTTTTAGCCAAATTAAAATTGAAGATTACCAACCTGCTTTTGAAGCTACCATTGCTTTGGCGCGGACTGAAATTGATGCCATAACAGAAAACACAGAAGCTCCTACTTTTGCTAATACCATTGAGGCGCTTGATTTTTCGGGGGAAGCTTTGGATCGATTGTCTTCTCTATTTTTTAATTTGAATTCGGCCGAAACTAGCGACGCCTTGCAAAAAATTGCTCAAGAGGTCTCCCCTTTGCTGACGGCGTTTGGAAATGATATTACTTTGAACGAAGCTTTATTCAAGAGAGTAAAGGCAGTGTACGACCAAAAATCGAGCTTAACCTTAACGGCTGAACAAGCCACTTTATTGGATAAAAAATACAAAAGTTTTGCGCGTAACGGAGCTTTACTTTCGGAGGACAAAAAAGTGCGCTTGCGTGAAATCGATACTGATTTAGCGAAATACAAACTGACGTTTGGCGAAAATGTTTTGGCAGAAACGAATGCCTACCAATTGCATATTACGAAAGAAGATGAGTTAAAGGGACTACCCGATGGCGCAAAAGAAATGGCCCGCTCGTTGGCAAAATCAAAGGAACTTGATGGATGGGTCTTTACGTTGGACTTTCCGAGCTATTTGCCTTTTGTTACCTATGTTGACAACCGAGCCTTGCGTCAAGAAATGGCTATTGCTACTGGAAAAAAAGCGTTTCAAAATAATGCTTTTGACAACCAAGACAATGTGAAACAGATTGTTGCTTTGCGACATGAACGAGCGCAATTACTAGGCTATGCATCGCATTCCCATTTTGTGTTAGAGGAGCGTATGGCCCAAACCCCAGAAAAGGTCCAAACGTTTTTAAATGACTTATTAGAAAAAGCCAAACCGGCTGCCGAACGCGAGTTTGCCGAGCTAACTGCATTCGCCAAGGAGCTCGATGGTATTGAGCACTTGGAGAAATGGGATGGTGCTTATTATAGCGAAAAGTTGAAGCAGAAACTGTTCAGTTTGGATGACGAACTATTGAAGCCTTATTTCCAATTAGAGAACGTTTTAAACGGGGCCTTTACGGTGGCTGAGAAATTATTCGGTATTCGCTTTAAAGAAGTTTTCGATATTGATAAATACCAAGAAGCCGTACAAACTTTTGAAGTAGTGGATCACGAGGGAGGTTTGGTTGCGATCTTTTACGCCGACTTCTTCCCACGCAAAGGAAAACGCAACGGGGCTTGGATGACCTCTTATAAACCACAATCTATCCAAAACGGCGTTAATGAACGACCACACGTTTCTATAGTTTGCAATTTTACCCCGCCAACTGAAACGAAGCCTTCGTTATTGACTTTTAATGAAGTAACCACGTTGTTTCATGAATTTGGACATGCCCTACACGGCATGTTGGCCAATACTACCTATCCTAGTTTGTCGGGCACCGCTGTCTATTGGGACTTTGTGGAATTGCCGAGTCAGGTGATGGAAAATTGGTGTTATGAGCCTGAAGCTTTGGCGTTATTTGCCAAGCATTATGAAACCGGAGAAATTATTCCGCAGCAGTATGTAGACAAAATAAAAGAAAGTGCTAGTTTCATGGAAGGCATGGCTACTTTACGTCAGTTGAGTTTTGGCTTATTAGACATGGCTTATCATGGAAAAGCACAAACGATAGCGGATGTGAAAGCTTTTGAAAAAGGAGCGATGGACCACACGGCTTTATATGCCGATGTTGCCGAAAATTGCATGAGTGTTTCGTTCTCACACATCTTTCAAGGTGGGTATTCTTCGGGCTATTACAGTTATAAATGGGCCGAAGTGTTGGATGCTGATGCCTTTGCGTATTTCCAAGAAAAGGGCATTTTCAATAAAGAAGTGGCCGCCAAATTTAAAGACCACGTACTTTCTCAAGGAGGTACTGAACTTCCTATGGAGCTCTATAAACGATTTAGAGGACAAGAACCAAAACCGGAAGCGCTGTTGAAACGAGCGGGGTTGCTGTAGCATAGTCGCCTGATCGTGAATAATATAAAAACCGAAACAGTACTGTTTCGGTTTTTTTGTTGGGTTGTATCACACGCTATTTAGCACGAAGTAAAATTAACAATAGCCACCAAAATAAGGGGACACTCTCTACCCATAAAGAAGTATAATATTTTGATCGCTTTTCATGGGCAAACAACAGGAACAGAAGGACTGTTAAGGCAATCCCTAGTTTGAGAAACACGGTCGAATACTTAAAGTTGGTCTCCAAAAACTCCATCACCACAAACAGCAGTAGCAATAGACTCCCCACTATTTTGGTGGGTACAACCCCAATTTGCTGTGGCACTGTTTTTAGATGAGGATCGTCGAGTTTTAAATCGATGATTTCGAAAATTAGGATCAAAACAAAAATTAGAATAAACCGTTGCATAGCGACCAAACCCACTGAGGTTGTTAAGGGTATGTTGGCATTGATAATGGGCAAAAACAGTGTCACCCCCACCCAACATAAGGCGACGATGTAAATCTTAACACCGGCCCAATTGCGTGCATTCCTCCTGTTGGGAAAAAACGGTAAGGTATAGAGCAAGGTGAGTAACAAAAAAATAAGGGCTATTATTTTGGTTTTTTGCGTTAATTGGAGGAAGTAATAGGCGGTCGCTATGAAGGAACCTAAACTCAATAGGGTTATGGCTTTTAACTGCGAACGCATTTGTCTCTTTTGAGCGCGGGCAACCGCATAGTACTTGACAAAATTATAGCCTACAATTGTTCCGAAAAAAGCGAAAAATGTACAGGGTTCGATTGACGAAATGCTAAACAAAAGAGCGGTCATTTTTACTAATGCAAAAACCGACAGGGCTACGTGTAGGCTGCTGTTGATATAAAAGTCTAAAAGTTGCTTTAAAATCCGCATGGTATAAAAGTAATCAAACTGTTAATAAGAAGGCTTTTTGGTTGAAAAATTCTCAAAACATTAGACTTTGTTTAGGATAAAAATAGAACATTAATAATTACTTTTGTTGGCATTAAAAACAATCTCGTTTACTAACGAGATTGGACACAACTAAACACACTTAGAACTTACCATTTAATGAAAACAGACGCATTTGCATTACGCCACATAGGTCCACGTGATAGCGACCTTAACCATATGTTTGAGACCATCGGAGTAGACAGTATGGATCAATTAATTTACGAGACTATTCCGGATGATATACGCCTAAAAAACGAGTTGAACTTGGATGCTCCTATGACCGAGTATGAGTATTTGTCGCACATACAAGAATTGGGGAACAAGAACAAACTTTTTAAATCGTATATCGGTTTAGGGTATCACCCTACTATCGTTCCAGCCGTAATTCAACGCAACATATTTGAAAATCCAGGATGGTACACTGCTTATACTCCGTATCAAGCTGAGATTGCCCAAGGACGTCTAGAGGCCATTTTGAATTACCAAACCATGGTTATTGAGTTGACCGGAATGGAAATTGCTAATGCGTCGTTATTGGATGAAGGTACGGCAGCAGGTGAAGCGATGGCTTTACTATTTGATGTTCGCACCCGAGACCAAAAGAAAAACAATGCCAATAAATTCTTTGTTTCGGAAGAAATACTACCGCAAACCTTATCGGTATTGCAGACGCGATCCACTCCCAAAGGAATAGAGTTAGTGGTTGGAAATCACGAAACTTTTGATTTTTCGGCTGATTACTTCGGAGCGATTTTACAATACCCTGGCAAATATGGTCAAATCAATGACTATGCTGGATTTATTGCCAAAGCAAAAGCTGCCGACATTAAAGTGGCCGTTGCAGCAGATATCTTATCGTTAGTTAAACTTACACCTCCGGGAGAAATGGGAGCTGATGTAGTGGTAGGAACAACCCAACGTTTTGGAATCCCAATGGGTTATGGAGGTCCTCATGCCGCTTTCTTTGCTACTAAAGATGAATACAAACGTTCGATGCCCGGAAGAATCATTGGGGTAACCATTGATGCGAATGGCAACCGTGCTTTACGTATGGCTCTAGGAACTCGTGAACAACACATCAAACGTGAAAAAGCTACTTCTAATATTTGTACGGCTCAAGTACTACTTGCCGTTATGGCTGGAATGTATGCTGTATATCACGGACCAAAAGGATTACGCTACATAGCCAACAAAGTTCACGCTACGGCCGTAACTTTGGCAGAAACCTTAAACCAACTAGGAGTATACCAAACCAATACTGCCTTTTTTGATACGCTTTCGGTAAAAGCCGATGCTGTCAAAGTGAAAGCTATCGCTGAAAAACACGAAGTGAATTTCTTCTATATTGATGGAGAATCTATTTCGATATCCGTAAACGAGACAACTTCGGTACAGGATTTAAATCAAATCATTGCCATTTTTGCGGAAGCGGGAGGTAAAGAAGCTATCAAAGTATCACAATTGCATACCCAAACTAATTTCCCTGGTACTTTGGAAAGAACTTCTGCCTTCTTAGTGCATGATGTATTCAATAATCATCATTCTGAATCGCAATTGATGCGTTATATTAAAAAATTAGAGCGTAAGGATTTATCATTAAACCATTCGATGATATCATTAGGTTCTTGCACGATGAAACTTAATGCTGCGGCTGAAATGTTACCGTTATCTATGGCTAACTGGAACAGCATTCACCCTTTTGCCCCAATCGAGCAAGCAGAAGGCTACCAAATCATGCTTAAAAAACTAGAGCACCAATTGAATGTGGTTACTGGTTTTGCTGGCACGACCTTACAACCCAATTCGGGAGCTCAAGGAGAATATGCTGGATTGATGGCGATTCGTGCTTACCACTTATCTCGTGGCGATCATCACCGAAATGTGTGTTTGATTCCATCCTCGGCTCATGGGACTAATCCGGCTTCGGCTGCCATGGCAGGTATGCAAATCATCGTAACTAAAACCATGGAAAATGGTAATATTGATGTAGAAGATTTAAGAGCACGAGCGATTGAGCACAAGGATAACTTATCTTGTTTGATGGTCACTTATCCTTCTACGCATGGTGTATTTGAAAGCGCCATTTGCGAAATTACCCAAATCATTCACGACAACGGTGGATTAGTATATATGGATGGTGCTAATATGAATGCGCAAGTAGGTTTAACTAACCCAGCTACTATTGGTGCCGATGTATGCCACTTAAACTTACATAAGACTTTTGCTATTCCTCATGGAGGTGGTGGTCCTGGTGTAGGTCCGATTTGTGTCAACGAGAAATTGGTACCGTTTTTACCAACGAATCCGATTATCCCAACGGGAGGCACTCAAGCGATTACCGCTATTTCGGCAGCCCCTTACGGTTCGGCCTTAGTGTGTTTAATCTCTTATGGCTACATCACTATGTTGGGTGCCGAAGGATTAAAAAGCGCTACACAGCATGCTATTTTGAATGCCAACTATATGAAATCGCGCTTAGACAGTCATTACCCGGTATTATACTCAGGCGAAATGGGACGTGCGGCTCACGAAATGATTTTGGACTGTAGAGCCTTTAAACAAAAAGGCGTTGAAGTAACGGATATTGCGAAACGATTGATGGATTATGGATTCCATGCTCCAACCGTATCCTTTCCAGTAGCCGGTACTTTGATGATTGAACCGACAGAATCAGAAGATTTGGCCGAGTTAGATCGTTTTTGTGATGCGATGATTTCGATTCGTAAAGAAATTGAGGCGGCTACGGCTGAGGATCACAATACCGTATTACACAATGCTCCTCATACCTTAGCCATGTTAACTGCTGATACTTGGAGCATGCCTTATACAAGAGAGCAAGCTGCTTATCCATTAGACTACATACAGGAGAATAAATTTTGGCCAAGTGTTCGCAGAGTAGATGATGCCTACGGAGACCGAAACTTAGTTTGTTCTTGCGCACCTATTGAAGCTTATATGTAATCTCTAAAATTTAAAAAAGAAGAAGGTTTCAAGTTGTATTCTTGAAACCTTTCTTTTTATATGATATAAATCAACTTTTAAAAAGTGCGTAAGCTTTACTTTTGAACCCTGAAATTGAGGAAGGACTGCCGACATTCAATCCCAAGAAAATAAGTAAATAAATCATATGGCAATCAAAAACATAGTTTTCGACTTTGGAGGCGTTTTAGTAGACTGGAATCCAAGACATTTATATAAAAGTCATTTTCGCGATACGGATGAAATGGAGTATTTCCTCCAAAACATTTGTACCGAAGAATGGAATATTGAACAAGACAGGGGACGTTCTCTTGCAGAAGCTACTCTTGAATTACAAAACAAGTTTCCGGAACATAGTGCCTCTATATCCCTTTTTTATGGACAGTGGGAAGTGATGCTGAAAGATGAAATTCCGGGGACGGTTGCCTTACTGCACCAACTGAAAAAAAAGTATACCCTTTATGGATTGACCAACTGGTCTGCAGAAACCATTGACATTGCCTACAGGAGGTTTGCTTTCTTTAAGGAATTTGAAGGAATCGTAGTTTCAGGGACAGAGAAACTGATCAAACCTGACCAGCGGATTTTTCAACTGTTGTTAGATCGTTATTCGATCCATGCCGAAGAGAGTATTTTTATTGACGACAATCTTAACAATGTACTTGCTGCGCGCGAACTAGGCTTTACTGCTGTACATTTTTTAAATCCCGAACAATTGGAAGCGGACCTGGCGACGATCCTGACACTATAAAGTAGCACAAAGTAGACATGAACGATATCCAAACGCAATCCGACTTACATTTACTGGTAGACGAGTTCTACAAAAAATTACTGTCTGATGACAGCATCAGTTATATCTTTACCGATGTTGTTAAAATAAAACTAGAGGAGCACTTACCCGTGTTGGTTACTTTTTGGTCGCAAGCCATCTTAGGAACTGGAGGGTATACTAATAACTTAACGCAAATCCATTTGGATGTCAATGCCAAATCCTATCTATCGCCTGAGCTATTTAAACTATGGTTGGATCATTTTTATGCAGCGGTCGATGAACATTTTATGGGGGAAAAAGCCGAACAAATTAAAACGCAGGCTTTAAGTTTGTCTACCATCTTGCAAATTAAAATCGCACAACAAAAAGACAATAAATTATAGCATCAACAATTAAAGCCTTCATTTATTAAATTATTCACAATAGTTTTGAATTAATTAAAGAATAGGCAGTAAGAAATTATTTTTATTAATAATTTCGCAATGAAACAGCAAAAAACATGAATATAAAAATTACAGGGTCAGGAAGTTATATTCCAACAGAAATAGTATCAAATAAAGATTTTGCACAACACGTCTTCTTAAATGATGATGGAACAGCATTTCCACATTCAAATGAAGTAGTAGCCGAGAAATTTCTTGAAATAACTGGAATTCAAGAACGTCGTTATGTTAGTGATGACTTGCTGACTTCAGACATCGCTACTATTGCGGCTCAAAAAGCAATTGCTGATGCTAATCTTGATCCGGAGACTTTGGATTATATCATCTTTGCTCACAATTTTGGTAACGTAAAAAAAGGTGCTATTCAAACCGACTTATTACCGAGTTTGGCGACCCGAGTTAAATTTAACTTAAGAATTAAGAATCCGAAGTGTGTTGCTTATGATATGTTGTTTGGATGCCCGGGTTGGGTAGAAGGGATTATACAGGCACAAGCCTACATTAAAGCAGGAATGGCAAAAAAATGTTTAGTGATTGGTGCTGAAACCTTATCTCGTGTAGTGGACATTCATGACAGAGACAGCATGATTTATTCGGATGGAGCGGGTGCTACGGTACTGGAAGCTACGGACGACGAAGGTGGCATCTTAGCTCATGAATCGGCTACCTTTACCTATGACGAGGCTTATTATCTGTTTTTTGGCAACTCTTTTAATAAAACACACGATCCTGATGTACGCTATATTAAGATGCATGGTCGGAAAATATATGAGTTTGCTTTGAGTCAAGTTCCGAAAGCGATGAAGGAATGTTTAGACAAAAGTGGTGTGGATATAAAAGATGTGAAAAAAGTGCTTATCCATCAAGCTAATGAGAAAATGGATGAAGCAATCGTACACCGCTTTTATAAACTATACCAAGAAACTGCGCCAGAAGGAATTATGCCTATGAGTATTCATAAATTAGGCAATTCTAGCGTAGCCACTATACCTACATTATATGACTCCATGATTAAGCATCAAATTGCAAATCAAAGTTTGCATAAGGGAGATGTTATTCTTTTTGCTTCTGTGGGCGCTGGAATGAATGTGAATGCGATAGTATATAAAATGTAATAGTTGTACCTTCGCAGTTTAAATTTTGAATTATACCCATGTACGAGAAGACCTATCCCAGTAAACGTTTTACTTTAACGTTAGCTTTTCTAAAAAAACACATATCCCCTACTGAGACTATATTGGACCTTGGTGTTCCTAATCCCTTTTCAAAAATCATGATTGAGAATGGCTATACTGTTAAGAACACCAAAGGAGAAGATTTAGATAAAGACCAAGCCAACTTGCGCACGGAAGACTATACGGTATTCACCGCTTTTGAAATATTTGAGCACCTACTCAATCCCTATACTATATTAGAGAACGTAAAAGCAGATAAGGTATTAATCTCAATTCCTTTGCGTTTATGGTTTTCTCCTGCTTATAGAAGTAAGACGGATCAGTGGGACCGACATTATCACGAATTTGAAGATTGGCAATTAGATTGGTTGTTAGAGAAAACTGGCTGGAAGATTATTGACCGACAAAAATTCACCCATCCCGTTAAAAAACTTGGCTTTCGTCCTTTACTCAGGTTTTTCACTCCTAGATACTATATGGTATATGCGGAAAAAACAACATAACAATTTCTAACTATCATCCTTCGGGATGATTTTTTTTTGGATAACTATCTAGTCAGCATCATTCAAAAAAACAGATTAAGTGTATCATTTTACAGATTAACTACTTATTAGAATAGACGAATAGCAAAAAACGTTACTATATATATTTTTGTAAGTCTTTTTATAAATAATACCTACATTTTTAGAAAAAACATGCATTTCATCGATTTTATTTGTTATTTAATCGATGATTTATGTATGTTTGTCGAAGAAATTTAAACAAAACCCTTAATCTATTTATTATGAAAAATTTATTTACCCTTACAATGTCTTTAGCATTAACTTGCTCATTCGCACAAAAAATGTTTATTGTTAAATCTGATGAGAAATTCGGAATTATTAATGAGTCGGGAATTGAGATCGTTCCGCCAAAATATACTTCGATTGAAGAGTTTGACAAATTGCATCCAAATTGGGCCAAAGTAGAATTAAACAACTTATTTGGATTTGTGGATAAGAGCGGAAAAATTGTAGTAGAACCAAAGTATCAAACAGTAGAAAACTATGGTAGCTACAATGAAGGTTGGGCTTTAGTTGTAAAAGATGGAAAATATGGCTTTATGAATGAAGCTGGAAAAGAAGTAGTCCCACCTGTTTATGACAAAATTGGAACTTTTGGAGAATATGCAAAAGAATGGGCTCTTGTAGAAAGCCAAGGTCTTAAAGGATTTATTGACAAAGACGGTAACATCGCTGTACCTGTAAAATATGTAGAAGTTTCTAAATTTGATGATGTTAGAAAAAACATGCATTTCATCGATTTTATTTGTTATTTAATCGATGATTTATGTATGTTTGTCGAAG
>CANFZC010000080.1 GCA_947451475.1 Flavobacteriaceae bacterium
GCTACAGAAGAATAATTAACATTTAAAAACTAAAACGTCATGGCTCACAAGAAAGGTGTCGGTAGTTCTAAGAATGGTAGAGAATCAGAATCGAAACGTTTAGGCGTTAAGATTTATGGTGGTCAAGCTGCAATTGCTGGTAATATCATAGTTAGACAAAGAGGTTCTAAACATAATCCAGGTGAAAACGTTTACATGGGTAAAGATCATACTTTACATGCAAAAGTTGACGGGATTGTAAAATTCCAGAAAAAAGGAGAAAACAAATCATATGTTTCTATCCTTCCATTCGAGGCATAAGAAATACTCTTATTATTATACAAAACCCACTCAGTACTGAGTGGGTTTTTTTTATGGTAGTAGCGTACTTTTTTGCATAAAAAAACCCTCACATCACTGTGAGGGTTTTTATCTTATTACTTACTATTAGTATCTGTAATACTCTGGTTTGAAAGGACCTTCAACCGCAACTCCGATATAGGCAGCTTGCTCATTGTTCAAGGTTTCCAATTCAACACCTAATTTAGCCAAGTGAAGGGCCGCTACTTTCTCATCTAAATGTTTTGGCAACATATATACTTCATTTTTATAAGCAGCGCTGTTAGTCCATAATTCAATTTGTGCTAAGGTTTGGTTTGTAAATGAATTACTCATCACAAAACTAGGGTGACCCGTTGCACAACCTAAATTTACTAAACGACCTTCAGCTAAAATAAGGATATCTTTTTCAGCAATGGTATATTTATCTACTTGTGGTTTAATTTCTACTTTAGAAGCACCATGGTTTTTGTTTAACCAAGCCATGTCAATCTCGTTATCGAAGTGTCCAATGTTACAAACGATTGTTTTGTCTTTCATTTGTTCGAAGTGACTTCCCATTACTATGTCTTTATTTCCTGTCGTTGTGATGATGATATCAGCATTACCTACCACAGTGTTTAGTCTTTTAACTTCAAAACCGTCCATGGCTGCTTGTAGTGCACAGATTGGGTCAATTTCAGTAACCGTAACGATTGAACCTGCACCTCTAAAAGAAGCAGCCGTACCTTTTCCTACATCACCATAACCACAAACTACTACTCTTTTACCAGCTAACATAACGTCGGTAGCTCTACGAATAGCATCAACTGCTGATTCTTTACAGCCGTATTTGTTGTCAAATTTTGATTTAGTAACCGAGTCGTTAACGTTGATAGCTGGCATGAATAACGTACCGTTTTTCATTCTTTCATACAAACGGTGAACTCCCGTAGTAGTCTCTTCGGATAATCCTTTGATACCTGGAATTAATTCAGGGTAACGGTCAAATACCATATTGGTCAAATCTCCACCGTCATCCAATATCATGTTTAATGGTTTTCTGTCTTCACCAAAGAAAAGAGTTTGTTCAATACACCAATCAAAGGATTCTTCATCTAATCCTTTCCAAGCGTAAACTTGAATTCCAGCAGCAGCAATAGCAGCAGCAGCTTGATCTTGAGTTGAGAAAATGTTACAAGAAGACCAAGTAACTTCTGCTCCCAAAGCTATTAAAGTTTCAATTAGAACCGCCGTTTGGATGGTCATGTGGAGACATCCTGCAATACGAGCTCCTTTTAACGGTTGGCTAGCACCGTATTCAGCACGAAGTGCCATTAGTCCTGGCATTTCGGCTTCTGCCAATTCAATTTCTTTTCTTCCCCAAGCCGCAAGGTTAATGTCCTTAACTTTGAAGGCTACAAATGGTAAAGTTTGTGTACTCATCTATAAAATATTTATATTAGCTAAAATTTTTGCAAAGCTACATAATAGGAAAGAATTAAAAAAAGGTTTTTTACTTTTTTGTGACTTGTTCAACTACTTAATTTTCTGAAATACAAACAGATAATTTAAATCCGCCATGCCACTACTTAAAATCAAAGCTTTAAAGGAAGACACACAACTAATGGTATGGAGGATAACTGAAAGTTATGAGGAACTTTTTAATAGCGTAAAATTAAAAGAAGCTTCCTTAATTCGTTTAAAAAGCATGAAATCTGAAAGCCATCAAAAAGGATTTATGAGTGTTAGACGCTTATTGATGGAGATTGGTTATACCGACTTTGATTTGTATTACGATGCATTCGGTAAACCACATTTAAAAGATGGTACGCATATTTCCATTTCTCATTCAAATGATTTTTCAATTATCGTATTGAGTGAAGAAAATATTGGAGCAGATTTAGAAATAGTAAAAGAGAAAATAGTTAAGCTAGCACCTCGATTTATGGATGTGACTCATTTGGAAAAGCTCAATGTAACAGATCGTCTTAAAAAAGCTACGGTGGTATGGGGTATTAAAGAATCGGTTTTTAAACTTAAAAACGAAATGGGTATTAGTTTCAAAGACCATATTTTTGAAAATGAATTTGTTTTAGAAGATTATAAATGTACAGTAGAGTTGCGATTTAACCACAAAGTAGAGTACTTTGACATACTTTTTGATTTCATAGAAGATTATGTTTTTGTTTGTGCTTTTAAAGGTAAATCAAATGGTATGAATCAATAAGTTACCATAAATTTAAAATGAACCTATATCAAAATATACTTAATTCTAAAAAAGATAATATAAAGCTTCTAGCCATTTTATTAGATCCTGATAAATTGGATTTGAAAGTAATAAGCCAATTTATCACTAAAATCAATCAATCACCTGCAACGCATTTGTTAGTTGGAGGAAGTTCTTTTGAGGGCCATCATTTAGACGATATAATATCAGTATTGAAAAAAGCTACAAACCTGCCTGTTGTATTATTTCCAGGAAGTCCAGCTCAAATTTCCGGGGAAGCTGATGGAATTTTATTTTTACAATTACTCTCAGGTAGGAATCCCGATTATTTGATTGAACATCAAATTAATGCAGTGCCAATTTTAGAAAAAACTAAATTGGAAATAATATCAACAGGATATGTTTTAATTGATAGCGGTATAGAAACAGCAGTTGAAAGGGTGAGTAGAACAAAACCTATAAGTCGAAATAATAGTGATTATGCAGCACAAACAGCAAAAGCGGGGGAATTAATAGGGAATAGGTTAATTTACTTAGAAGCCGGTAGTGGTGCACAAATGGCGGTTCCATTGGATATGATTACGGCTGTTTCGGAGCGGATATCTGTTCCCTTAATCGTAGGTGGTGGAATACGTTCTAAGGTAGAAATTGAAGCAGCTTTTGAAGCCGGTGCTGACATGGTGGTTATTGGAACGGCATTTGAAAATGATTTAACCTTTTTTGACTAATGGTAGACTTCCTGTTTAATCAATATAATCAAGCTTCTTGGACTCAAATTGTTTTAGAGGCTATAGCTTTTGTTTTTGGTATTGTAAGTGTTATTTATGCACGAAAAGAAAATATTTTAGTTTATCCAACGGGATTAATAGCGACACTTATAACAGTGTATTTATTGTATCAAGCTCATTATTTTGGTGACATGACTATGAATATTTATTATTCGATAATGAGTGTGTATGGATGGTACAAATGGGCAGCTAACAATAATGAACCAAATTTGAAAATTTCTAGGACAAATACAAAAGAAAAAATCATTGGAGTAGGATTGTTTTTTTTGACAATGTTTATCACATATTTGGTATATAAGTTTTTTGATTTCAAACTTGAAATTCCTAATTATATTGATATTTTTACATCAGGTCTATTCTTTACAGCAATGTGGTTTATGGCATTGAAAAAAATAGAGAATTGGACCTTGTGGATTATTGGCGATTGCATAGTGGTTCCGCTGTTTGCTTATAGAGGATTGGGAATGTTATCCTTACAATATTTAATTTTTACAATTATTGCCATTTTTGGCTATTTAGAATGGAAAAGAATTTTAAAACTGAAGATAGCTTAAAACAACATTTCGGATTTACTGAAGCTGATTTTGAACAAATAAAGGAGCGTGGTATTTCGTTAGAAAAGATTGAAACGGAATTGTTGTTATTTCAATCAGGAATTCCAAAAATATATCTGGAACGTCCGGCTACAATTAATGATGGGATTGTCAAACTTTCAAGGGAAGAATTTCAACAACAGGCTGATTATTTTGATACTAAAAAAGGAACTTTGAAACTCAAAAAATTTGTTCCAGCCTCAGGGGCTGCAAGTAGAATGTTCAAATTTTTAAATGAATTCCTCAACGAGTTTGATTATGAAAACGAAACTATCAATGCTTATATCAACCGTAAAAAAGATAAAAACTTACCTGTTTTCTTAGCGGGAATTGAAAAGTTTCCTTTTTATGATGAGTTGAAAAATCAATTAAAAGAACTGTATGCTGATTATTACACATTAGAAGCTCATGAAAAAAGCTACCGGTTTATTCAACAAATGCTCGATCCTAAATCCTTTGATTTTGCAAATAAACCAAAGGGCACATTAGCATTCCATAGATATAAGACGCATATTGCTACGCCTGTAGAAGAGCATCTGAATGAGTGTGCATTTTATGCTAGTTCAAATTCAGTTTCTCATTTACATTTTACTGTTTCTGAAAATCACGAAAATTTATTTAGAAAAATCATAGGACAAGTTAAGGGTCAAGTTGAAGCTCAATCAGGAACTAAAACATCGGTTAGTTTTTCCTATCAGCATAAAAGCACGGATACTATTGCAGTAGATATAAAAAATAGGCCTTTCCGAAACGAGGAAGGGCAATTGGTTTTTCGGCCTGGCGGTCACGGGGCTTTGATCAACAACTTGAATGAGTTGGAGGCTGATGTTATTTTTATTAAAAATATTGATAATGTGATTCAAAATCACATACAAGAAACGACCTTATATAAAAAAGGATTAGCGGGAGTTTTACTTCAATTGCAAACAGAAGTGTTCCAAATTTTAAGAGCGATTGATGATCAAAAAATAAATGAAAAGGATATTCAAAACGTTCTTGATTTTATGATACAAAAATTGAATATAGATTTGCCAGAGGATTTTATTAAGTATACACTAAAAAATAAAATAGACTTTATAAAAAATAAATTGAACCGACCTATTCGAGTTTGTGGAATGGTAAAAAATGAAGGTGAGCCGGGGGGTGGTCCATTTTGGGTTAGAAGTTATAAAGGGAATGTTTCATTACAGATAGTTGAAAGTTCTCAAGTTGATACTCATAATGCAGAACAAGTTGAAATTTTAGCCCATGCGACTCATTTTAATCCGGTTGATTTAGTTTGTGCAACTAAAAATCACAAAGGAGAAAAATTTGATTTGCACCAATTTGTTGACCCTAGTACTGGTTTTATTGTTCATAAAAACAGTAAAGGAAAAGAATTAAAAGGCTATGAACTTCCTGGACTTTGGAATGGAGCAATGTCTAAATGGATTACAATTTTTGTTGAAGTGCCATTGGTTACCTTTAATCCTGTGAAGACCGTAAATGATTTATTAAAGCCAGCACATCAACCTCAGTATGATAACTAATCAATTGCTTACTGAACTTCAGTATAAAGCTGTAAGAAGTTCTGGTGCCGGCGGTCAAAACGTCAATAAAGTTTCATCTAAAGTAGTTTTGACTTTTAATTTAAATGCTTCATTAGCCCTTTCTAAAGAAGAAAAAGAATGGTTGTTTCAAAAGTTACACAATAAATTATCAGCAGAAAGTTTACTAATTCTTACATGTGATGAGGACCGTAGCCAACTAAAAAATAAAACGATTGTTACGAAACGATTTTTGGAATTGATAATACAGTCATTAATAGTGCCTAAGAAAAGGAAGCCGACAAAAATCCCTCGGTCTATAATTGAGAAGAGAATAAAAGCAAAACGAAATCTTTCTGAAATAAAACAAAATAGACGCAAACCGCAATTTTAATTTTTTTAAATAATTGTGTTTGATTATTTAACGATATAGGTTTATCTTTGCATTGTCTCAAAGGGGTGCTCTACCAAGGGCTGAGATTATACCCAATGAACCTGGGCAAGTAATGTTGCCGAGGGAAAAATGACAAAGGAGAGTGCACGCTATTTGTCATAGGAACGTCAATTTAAATTTTTAATCAAAGAATAATTGCCCCTTTTATTCGTAACCTATTTTACGAATGAAAACTTTATTCCAATTTTTAAGAGAAAAAAACAAAGGAAAAGCCACAAAGACTCTCTTGTTTTCCATAATCTATTCTCTAGTTTCTCTTATTGCTTTCTCACAAGAAAAAGACACTACTTGTGTCAATCAACTTAGTGAAGTGTTTGTATCGGCCGTACGCGTTACTGCTAAAACACCAGTTACTTTTACGAACATTGATAAAAAGGAATTAAAAAATCGAAATCTTGGGCAAGACATCCCCATTTTATTAAATTTCATGCCTTCTGTAGTTACTACTTCAGATGCTGGTAATGGCGTCGGATATACAGGAATTCGAGTTAGAGGTAGTGATGCGACCCGCATAAATGTTACAATTAATGGAATCCCTTATAATGATGCAGAAGCTAGTGGGACTTATTTTGTTGATTTGCCCGATTTTGCTTCATCGTTAGAAAGTATACAACTACAGAGAGGAGTTGGAACTTCAACTAATGGTGCCGGAGCTTTTGGTGCAAGTTTAAATTTGTTAACAGATTCTAATTCCAAACAAAGTTTTGCTGAGATTTCCAATTCGGGCGGAAGCTTTAATACCCGAAAAAGTACCGTAAAATTCAGTACAGGTTTATTAAATGATCGTTTTGAAATGGCTGGAAGATTGTCTAGTATTAATTCGCAAGGATATATAGATAGAGCCTCATCAGATTTAAAATCTTATTTTTTACAAGGAACTTATATAGGTAAGTCTTCATTAATAAAAGCTTTAGTGTTTGGTGGTGCCGAAAAAACATATCAAGCATGGAATGGAATAGATGCTGCAATGTTAGCCAATGACCGAACATTTAATTATTCAGGAATGTTTACCGATGAAATGGGAAACATCAGATTCTACAGCAATGAAACAGATAATTACCAACAAGATCATTTTCAACTACATTGGAATGAGAAAATTAACAACCAGTGGAATATTAATGTAGCCCTTCATTACACAAAAGGGAAAGGTTATTATGAGAATTATAACGAAGACGCTTCATTTGAAGATTATGGATTACTGCCGGTTTCAGGTGCATTGTCGACTGATTTGATTCGTCAGAAATGGTTAGATAACGATTTTTATGGCACTACTTTTTCGGTTAATTACAAAAAAGTAAAGTGGGATGTGATTATCGGCGGAAGCTGGAATAAGTATGAAGGCAAGCATTACGGTAAAGTAATTTGGGCACGATTTGCATCAACAAGCGAACTAGGAGATCATTACTATGATGATTTTGGTTTAAAAACAGATCGAACAGTTTTTTCTAAAGCCAATTATCAATTAACTCAAAAGTTAAGTTTCTATGCCGATTTGCAATATAGACGAGTGAATTATAAAGCTAATGGCGTTCAGGCGGATATGGTAAATGACTCTTTTGGATTTTTTAATCCAAAAGTGGGAGTCAATTTTGATTTAAACCCTACAAACAGTCTGTATTTTTCTTACGCTAGAGCTAATAGGGAGCCTAATCGAACAGATTATGAAAATGGAAATCCAAAACCAGAAAAACTTGATGACTTTGAATTAGGATGGAGACATAAAACAAGTAAATTCCGATGGACAACTAATGTTTACTATATGCTCTATAAGAACCAATTAATTCTAACAGGGGAATTAGATGATGTTGGAAATCCAATGAGAGCAAATACAGACAAAAGTTATCGATTAGGAGCAGAATTAGAAGCCATTTATATATTAACTAAACAACTTTCATTGCAATTGAGCATGACAACAAGTTCAAACGTGATCAAAGATGGAAGTAAACAAAAACAAATTGCCTATTCTCCAGCCTTAATAGGCTCTTCTATAATTAGTTATGAACCTTTTCAAAACTTTAAATTGATATGGTTACAAAAACATGTTGGTCCACAATACTTGGATAATTCTGAATCTTCTATTTCAAGACTTTCTGGCTATTCGGTAAATGATTTAAATGTAGCATATGAAATCAAACCAAAATCAATCTTCAAATCAATTGCATTTACTGGATTATTAAATAATTTTATGAATAAGAATTATGTTTCAAATGGATATATGTATGGTGCTGATCCCTACTATTTTCCACAAGCTAGAATTAATTTCTTGTTAGGGATGACATTGAAGTTTTAAATAAGAAAGCCAATCATTATGATTGGCTTTCTTATTAATTTGTGACGTAAATATAACCACCGCCAGCATCTACATGGTATTGTTTTAAGGGATAGGGTTGCCCAGCACATTGCCCAGTAAATAAATTATATACGGTGTTGTCACAGCTACAGGTTGCCGAAATAGAACCAACAGGGATATTTATGGGAGAAGTACAAGTAGTAAAAGACTGGTTAGGACAAGCTAAATCATAGGCGACATATCCACTTCCGGTATTAAAAACTACAACACCTCGGGCACCTTGCGAATAATCTACATAGTGATGAGTAGCAAATTGTATATCACTGTTTAAATTCATATTGATTTGTAAATTGACCGTATAGTTTGGTATGTTTGGATTGTTGTTGTTTATTCTGCCCGTGTCACAACCAAAGGTAAATGATACCATTATTAAAAAAATGAAAATCTTTTTCATGCTTAAATTTATTTGAAATACTATAGATAAACAAATTTAATTTAATTAACTTTGACAAACGTTAATAAGCGTTAAGAAATTTGAAATAAACCAAAAATAGTATCTTTGCAAAAAGAAATCCCGTTGCGATGGGATTTTTTCTATTTATATAAAAGAGGAAACCATGAGTACAGTATCTTATTACACTGCAGAAGGATTAAAAAAATTAAAAGACGAATTAGAGCAACTTAAGAGTGTTGAAAGACCCAGAGCATCGCAAGCTATTGCCGAAGCTAGAGATAAAGGAGATTTATCTGAAAATGCAGAATATGATGCAGCCAAAGAAGCACAAGGAATGTTGGAAATGAGAATAGCCAAAATGGAAGAAGTATATTCTAATGCTCGACTGATAGATGAATCACAACTTGATTTGTCAAAAGCATTGGTTTTGTCCAATGTCAAAATCAAAAACAAAGCAAATGGGATGGAAATGAAATATACCTTGGTAGCTGAAAGTGAAGCTGATTTAAAATCAGGAAAAATATCAGTGAGTTCGCCAATTGGTAGAGGTTTGCTTGGGAAAAAAGTTGGGGAAATAGCTGAGATCAGTGTTCCGAATGGTAAATTAAATTTTGAAATTTTGGAAATTTCTAGAGACTAAATTATGGCTAGTATTTTTACTAAAATCGTCAGCGGAGAAATCCCGTGTTATAAAGTAGCCGAAGAGGAAAACTATTTGGCTTTTTTAGATGTTAATCCTAATGCTAAAGGTCATACCCTTTGCATTCCAAAGCAAGAAATCGATAAGATTTTTGATATGGAAGAAGATCACTATATAGGATTAATGCGTTTTTCTAGAAAAGTAGCAAAAGCTGTTGAGAAAACAGTAACATGCAAAAGAATAGGAGTTGCTATTATTGGCCTTGAGGTGCCCCATACGCACGTTCACTTAATTCCCTTACACGATATGGAAGATATGCGATTTCAACGTAAAGAAAGTTTGTCAAAGCATGAATTTGAAGACCTTGCTAAAAGAATACAAGCTAATTTATAATTTTATTAAACACATCCTTTTTTAAATGTAATTTGTATAGTTGTCCCTTTATCAACTTCAGAATGTAATACTTTTATTTTACCTTTGTGGTATTCCTCTACTATTCTTTTCGTTAATGATAAGCCTAAACCCCAGCCTCGTTTTTTGGTTGTAAAACCTGGTTCAAAAATCCGTTTGAATTGATTTTTTGGAATTCCTTTACCGCTATCGCTAACTAAGATTTTTACGGTATGATTTTCATTTTCTATACTAATTGAAAGTTTGCCTTTTCCTTTCATTGCATCGATGGCATTTTTAACTAAGTTTTCGATAGTCCAACTGTGCAACGCCGAATTTAATGAGACAAATATGGGCTCTTTGGGAGCGTTAAAAGAAAAAATAACTTGTTTTGAAAATCTGGATTTTAGATAATCAAAAGATTGCTCTGTTTCAACAATTAAGTTTTTAGATTCCAATATAGGTTCAGATCCAATTTTAGAGAAACGATCAGTGATGTTTTGCAGACGAATGATGTCCTTTTCGATTTCAGAAATAATGGAAGGATCTACATTGTCAGCCTTCATAATTTCGAGCCAACCAATCAAGGATGATAAGGGTGTGCCAATTTGATGCGCAGTCTCTTTTGCCATACCAGCCCAAAGCTTGTTTTGAGTGGCCATTTTGGTACTGCGGTAAAAATTATAAACTACGGCCCCGAAAAGGAAAATAATAAGTAGTAAAGCAATAGGGTAATACTTTAGTTTATTGAGTAAAGATGAATCGCCATAATATAAATATTGGGATCTTCCTTTCGAAATTTCCATAACAATTGGATCGTTTTGTAATTTCAATTTATTTAAGAATGACTTCAATTTAATATTATCTTTTTCTATGCTTTCTTCAATATTAATAGTTTTAACTATAGAGTCATTAATAGTTAAAACTATTGGAATTCGAGGGTTTTGAATTATTGCAAATGGTAGTTCTAAATCAGCGTTTAAATCTAACGTGCTAATTTTTTTTTGTGCTAATGCCCAATGTTCCATTTTGACACGTTCTTCCTCTTTAAAAATCTGAAAAAAGGAATATGTATTCCATAAAATCAATGCAACAATGACAAAGGAGGCCATGATGATGGTCCAACGGATGATATTTCTTTTTTCAGAAAACTGCATTA
>CANFZC010000081.1 GCA_947451475.1 Flavobacteriaceae bacterium
CATGGTCCATTACCTCTGACCGTCGATGGAAAGAAACTATAGTACCTTCTACTTTGGGGTTGGATTTTATTAAAAAATTGAATCCAGTAGCCTACTTCCGTAAAAACGATGAATTGAAACGATTGGAATATGGCTTCATTGCGCAAGAAGTGGAAGAGGCGTTAAAAACATCGGGAGTAAACCCAGAAGGGGTTATCACTAAAGATGACGAGGGTATGTATAGTTTACGTTACAATGATTTTATTGCCCCACTCACTAAAGCCGTACAAGAGCAACAAAAAACGATTGAGGCTCAGCAAACTAAAATACAATCGTTGGAAGATCGCTTGAAGGCGCTAGAAGAAAAGATGAATCATTAATTTAGGTGCAAGGTTTAATCTAAAATAGCTACTTTGCCCTATTGTAGTCTATTCCCTTTTTTTCTACATTTACCGCATGATAACCGTCAGTATTATTGGTTCGGGAAATGTAGCACTACATCTTATTTCAGCTTTCAAAAAAGCGGAAGGAGTGGCACTATTGCAAGTCATCGCTAGAAGTCCGGAAGCGGTCGCTCCCCTACTCGAGTCCTCTAAAGTCATTACAGACTATAACGAAATGGTCAAAGTAGACCTAGTCATTCTTGCGGTATCTGACAGCGCTATTGCCGCGGTATCTGGTCTAATTCCTTTTGAGAACCAGTTGGTCGCACACACATCGGGCAGTGTACCGATGCATGATTTGGATTCCAAAAACCATCGAGGCGTATTTTATCCGCTGCAAACCTTCACTAGAGGAAAAGAAGTTGATTTTACCAGCATTCCGATTTGCTTAGAAGCAGAACATGCGGCTGACTATACTGTGCTCGAGGCGGTAGCCAAGGCCATTACCAAAGTTACTTACTCAGTTAGTTCCGAGCAACGCAAAGCCCTGCATGTAGCCGCCGTATTTGTCTGCAATTTTGTGAATTATATGTACCAAATAGGCAGTGACCTATGTGGCGAACACCAACTAGACTTTGACTTACTAAAGCCTTTGATTCAAGAAACAGCGGCAAAAGTAATGACGTTATCTCCGGCGGCAGCGCAAACGGGTCCGGCGCGCCGTCAAGACAGCACAACCATCAATGCCCACTTGAACTATTTAAACGAGCCACAACAAAAAGAACTCTATACATTGCTAACAAAATCTATTATCGATAATGGGAAAAAGCTATAAAGAAATACTCAATAACATTACCACGTTTATCTTTGACGTTGACGGGGTGTTGACCGACAGCTCGGTACACATTACACCAACAGGAGAAATGTTGCGTGTGATGAACATACGCGATGGATTTGCCATGAAAGCCGCTATTGAAAGTGGTTATAACGTTTGCATCATCTCGGGAGGTAATAATGAAGGGGTTCGAATCCGACTGCAAAATTTGGGTATTACCGATATCCATTTGGCTTCTCCTGATAAAGTGGAAACGTTCAAGGAATATACTGAATTGTACAACATAGACCCCGAAAAAGTGCTTTATATGGGAGATGATATTCCTGATTATCATGTGATGCAATTGGTAGGCTTACCCTCTTGCCCTCAGGATGCCAGCCCTGAAATCAAAGCCATATCCAAATACATCTCACATAAAAAAGGAGGCAAAGGAGCGGTACGTGAAATGATTGAACAGGTGATGAAAGTACAAGGTAAATGGCATTTGTATTATAACGGCAAACACGATTAATATTTAGCAAAAGCATAACTTAACAATTAAATGACAGCGGTAATCCAAAAATGAAATACTTACACTTAATACGTTATAAAAATTTACTTTTAATTGCCTTGATGCAGTTGATTTTCCGTTTTGGTTTTTTAAAATACCAAAATGTGTACTTGTACCTAAGCAATACCGAATACCTATTACTGGTATTGGCTACCGTTATGATAGCAGCCGCAGGGTATATCATCAATGATATTATGGACCAAGAAACCGATCAGGTCAACAAACCCGATCGCGTGGTGATTGGTAAAGGCGTATCGGAAGCGATGGGGTATAACCTTTATTTTTTACTTAACGTATCGGCAGTAGGCATTGGTTTTTATTTATCCAACGTGATTATGAAACCTACGTTTGGCGGCATCTTCATCATTATAGTCACTATATTGTATATGTATGCTACTACCTTGAAGCAAATGTTGTTACTAGGGAACCTAGCGGTAGCATTGGTACTGTCGTTTAGCATATTAATCATTGGAGTTTATGATTTGTTACCACTGACTTTTGATAGCAACCGTGTACAAATGGGGGTTATTTTCTCCTTATTTTTAGATTATGCGATCTTTGCTTTTGTGCTTAATCTCCTTAGAGAAATTGTTAAAGACATGGAAGATGTAGAAGGTGATAAAAATCAAGAAATGAATACTTTACCTATTGCAATAGGCATAAAAGCAACTGGTAAAATAGTCTTTGGATTAGGTCTAATAGCCTCGTTAGTTTTACTGTGGTACATCAATACTTATTTGATGGCAAATCAATTGTATTATGCTACCCTATATGGCTTATTATTTGTGGTTAGTCCGATGCTTTTCTTTGTCGTTAAAATGTGGACGGCTACCACCAAAAAAGAATTTCACTTTTTAAGTCTGTTGTTAAAATGGATCATTTTCTTTGGCATCTTATCTAGTGCAGTCATTACCTTTAATTTGATGCACCATGCTTAGCACTAAATTAAAAAACTACAAAATCATCTTAGCTTCGGGCTCACCCCGCAGACAACAATTCTTCAAGGATTTAGCTATTGATTTCGAGATTCGCTTAAAAGACATCGCTGAAGTTTATCCCGATGCTCTGCAAGGCGTGGAGATTACAAATTATTTGGCTGAATTGAAGGCTGCTGCATTTGTTGGCAAACTTAAAGAAGATGAGCTATTGGTAACAAGCGATACTATCGTATGGCTAAATAATAGCGCATTGGGCAAACCCAAGGACTACGAAGATGCCTTTCAAATACTGCGATCGTTATCCAATCAAACTCATGAAGTAATTACCTCAGTCTGTTTTAAAACTACTCTAAAGACCGATACTATTTATGATGTAACCAAAGTTACTTTTAACCCTCTTAGCAATGAGGATATAAGGTATTATTTGGACCATTACAAGCCTTTTGACAAGGCCGGCGCCTATGGCATACAAGAGTGGATTGGATTAGTAGGTATTTCTAAAATCGAAGGGTCCTACACTAATGTGGTGGGGCTTCCGACCGAAAAAGTATACCAGTACCTTAGTAATTTTGAGGTTAGCAGCTAAAAAATGACTACCTTTCCCTAAAATAAGATACCATGTCAGATACCCTAAAATACCCATTCTATTTTAAACTGGCGGCCATTTTACTTTGCTTAATAAGCCTCTTTGTTATTGTCTATTTTGGACAGGACATCATTTCCCCACTCCTACTCTCCCTACTGTTTGCCATCATATTACGCCCCATTGTTACGTTTCTAACCAAGAAATTACGTTTCCCTTATTTTATAGCGGTGGTTTTTGCCATCGTGGTTTTTGTATTGCTCTTTCTGGGCATCTTTTATTTCATCTCCATGCAAATCGGCAGTATGGCCAATGACTGGGACAAAATTAAAGACAATCTCTATTTTCATTTTCAGCACCTGCAGGAGGTATTACGCGCAAACTTTAATTTGAGTAAGCAAGAACAAAACGAGTTCATTAATAGCGCCAAAATTGATGGTTTGGCTTCTGGAAAACAATTGGTAGGCAGTACTATAAGTTCGTTTACCGATGTTGTTTTAAACCTGGCCTTAATTCCGATATACACTTTCTTATTTCTACTCTATCAAAACCTCTTTGTTAACTTTTTAATTAAACTGTACAAACCTGAACACCATCAAAAGCTGAGAGATGTCTTAGTTCAAATAAAATTAGCCGTTCAAAGTTATGTTGTAGGCTTATTATTTGAAATGATTGCCGTTTCGGTATTAACCACGATCGGACTTTATTTAATTGGCGTTCAATACTTCATCTTATTAGGGATTATAACCGGTATTCTGAATTTGGTTCCCTATATCGGTATACTCTTTGCAGGGGCTTTAAGTATTTTAGTATCCTTAACTGGATCGACTGATTTATCGATTATCTTGGGGGTGATTTTGGTAAATGTCGTAGTACAATTGATTGATAATAATTTATTAGTGCCTTTACTCGTGAATTCTAAAGTACAGATTAATGCCTTGGTTTCCATTGTGGGAATTATTATTGGAAATGTATTGGGTGGCATTACGGGTATGTTTCTAGCCATTCCCATTATAGCCATATTCAAAGTAATATTTGACCGCATAGAATCCTTAGAGCCATGGGGTTATCTAATGGGAGATGATTTACCCAAAACTTTTGAATGGCATAAAATCAAAATGCCCCGTTATCCCTATGATACTGCTTTAGAAACAATTAATTTTAGTAGTGCAACTCCTGAAAAAGAATCAAAACCCGACGATGCTCAATCAAAGGAAATAGCAAACGACTAGTATTTAAATAGTAGAAAACTATGAATTTATTTTCTCATTATCTCAAGGAAGAAATTGCAAGTGGTATATTACTGGTAGTGATTGTTTTTTTAAGAATCATTATAGCCCGTTTTATAAGAAGGTATGCTAAGCACTCTTCGATCATGGAACACCGTGCCAATTTGGTCATCAAATACATTAACATATTGATAAGTGTTATTTTATTGACTGGATTGATTGTCATTTGGGGTGTTCAGAAAAAGGACATTTTACTAACCCTTTCCTCCATAACCACCGTAGTTGGTGTAGCCATGTTTGCACAATGGTCCATACTCAGTAATATAACATCGGGTGTTATCTTGTTTTTCTTTTTCCCGTTCCGAATAGGTGACATTATCATTGTACATGATAAAGACTTCCCTATTAAGGCAGAGATTGAAGACATTAAGACCTTTCATATCTACTTAAAGAATGATAAAGGCGAACGGATCACCTACCCTAACAACTTGTTACTACAAAAAGGCATTTCAATTATTAAGCCTGATTTTGACGACACCGAATTCACCGATTAAGTGTTAATTATATAAGTAAGAAGTAGAATTCTGCAACCCCAATTAAGCCATTGGCTGGTATCTTTAATGGCAATTATTTATTGTCTAATTTATTGGATTTCTATTGTAGTTAATTCCAATCCTTACACCAGCTTTATGAAAACAAAACAAATCATCGTAACACTTGCCTTATTGGTTGCTGCACTAAGTAGCGGTCAAGTTTCTATCAACGTCAATATTGGACCACCCCCAATTTGGGCTCCTGCAGCACCTTCAACAGTGGAATATTATTACTTACCTGATATTGGGGTGTATTATGATGTGCCAGCAAGAACCTATATCTATTTTGGCAATGGTGCCTGGAGACGTTCAACGGTTTTACCTTCACGATACCGTGGCTACAATTTGGCACAAGGCCACACGATTTACTTAAATGACTATCACGGGCGCACTCCGTACGCGTATAATCAAGAACACAAATTAAAATACAAAGGCGATTATCGATGGAAAGAAATCGAACATGATAACAGCAACCGTGGCCGTAAACCAGGGAGAAATGAAGGAAAAGGAAATAGAAACCGACCAGGAGAACGAAAAGAACACGGCCGGAAGTAAGTAATAACAGTAAATACTGCGCTAAAAAAGACAAGGATAGTGTTTCTTGTCTTTTTTAAAATTCTATAGATTCGTATTAAATCACTAAAAATCAATATTATATAATAGTATTATTCTTAACAAATAGTTAAAAATATGCATTTTGTCGATTTTTATGCTCCTTTAGCGAACTAAATTTGTTTTTTTTTTATATTTGTAAACATTTTTTAACCTAAAGTTAATAGATATTTTTGTTAATCCCAAATTTACAAAAACATGAAAACAACTAAAAGCTTAATCCCCTTCATTATTTTGTTGCTGTCCTTTCATATAAATGCACAGCAAGCGCCACTGAGTAACCAAGCGCTTCCAAAGGATAAAAAGACCAACTGTTATATTAGATATTATTATTTTCCTAACGTTGAAGCCTATTTTGACAATTTGAAAATGGTGTACTATTATAAAGACAAAGGTGTATGGACCACAGCCCCTGAATTGCCCCAAAATTATGGAGGTTATTCGCTTTACAACAAAGCCCATGTGGAAATCACTAATTATGATGATGATGATCCTTATAAATTGATCTTATTACATAAAAAAATATACCCATATAATTCCAAAGGTCGGTTTGCTTATGCTACTACCATTCAAGGTGAGAATTAAACGCTACAAACACACTACCATATCATTAAATCTGCTTTTCGAAGCAGATTTTTTTTTTTGCTGAACGACCGTTAAAAATAAAAAGAATTAAAACCCTATTTTTATTAAATCAGTATATTTGAAGCTAGTGTATAAATAACCCTTTTATAAATGCAAAAGCTTTACTATTTCTTTCTTGTTATATTTATTTTAAACTTTCAAAATAGTTGGTCACAACAACCCCAAAAGCCTAATGCTGTCGAACTATACAACCAAATCCAAAAACTCAACTTTTTGGGTTCGGTACTTTATATTGCTGCCCACCCGGACGATGAAAACACCCGACTCATCTCCTATTTATCCAATGATATAAAAGCCGAAACGGGCTATTTATCCCTAACCCGTGGCGATGGCGGACAGAATTTAATTGGTCCCGAACTAAGAGAGCAATTGGGTGTAATTCGAACACAAGAACTGATAGAAGCCCGAAAAATAGATGGTGGTGAACAGTTTTTCTCTCGTGCCAATGATTTTGGCTTTTCTAAAAACCCTGAAGAAACTTTGCAAATATGGGACAAAGACCAAGTATTGAGTGATGTGGTGTGGATCATCCGAAAGTTTCAGCCCGATGTCATCATCAATCGTTTTGACCATCGAACAGCTGGTACCACACATGGTCACCACACCTCTTCTGCGCTGCTCAGTGTAGAAGCCTTTGATAAAGTTAACGATGCTACGGTTTATCCTAGCCAGCTTTCCTTTACCAAGACTTGGCAGCCCAAACGCTTATTCTTCAATACCTCTTGGTGGTTTTATGGCAGTAAAGAAAAATTTGATGCCGCGGATAAAAGCAAATTAACCAAGCTATCCATAGGGACCTATTATCCAACCGTAGGTAAATCCAATCAAGAGATTGCGGCCCTAAGCAGAAGTCGGCACCAATCCCAAGGTTTTGGCTCGACTGGTTCTCGCGGAGAAGAAGACGAGTATTTAGAATTTTTAAAGGGTGAAGCTCCTAAGGATCCAAGTAATTTATTTGACGGCATTGATACCACATGGAATCGCGTTGCGAATGGTAAACCCATAGGCGACCTACTTGCGAAAGTAGAAAAGAACTTTGATTTTAAAAATCCGAGTGCCAGTGTACCCGATTTAGTAAAAGCCTATGACCTAATACAAAACTTGGAGAATTCCCATTGGAAAACCATCAAATTCAAAGAAATTAGAAAAGTCATTGCTGGCTGTGCTGGATTATACCTGGAAGCTACCACCGATGCTCAAGAAATTACGCCGGATAGTAGCCTAAAAGTAAAATTGGAAGCAACCAATAGAAGCAGTACTCCTATGAAATTAATTGGCATTGGATCAGTACCAGGTTATAAAACAATTGACAAAATAATAGAATTAAAAAATAATATTCCTTATACAGAAACCAATACAATAGATATTCCTAAGAATTTCGATTACACTAATCCTTATTGGTTGAATCAGCCAGGAACCATTGGCATGTATCGAGTAGATTTTCAGATAAGGATAGGGAATCCTGATGTGTTTCGTCAAATTGGCATTCTTTTTTACATAGAGATTGATGGAATTCTTATCCCTTTTGACTGCGATGTAGTTTATAAATATAATGATGATGTAAAGGGTGAAGTTTTTCAACCTCTGGATATAGTACCCATAGCCACTTCTGCTATTGCTGAGAAAGTGTATATTTTCAACAATGATCGCAGCAAAACGATAACGGTAAAAGTAAAAGCTGGTAAAGACAACCTAAAAGGAACTGTTAGACTAGCCTTACCACCCAATTGGGAAGTAGCTCCAGCTTCGATTCCGTTTACCATCGACAAAAAAGACCAAGAGGTCATGGCGGTTTTTAGCGTGTCTCCTTCCAAAGAAGCTGGCGAAATCAGCATCAAAAGCATCGTTACGGTTGATGGGCAAGATTATACTCAAAACAAAATCGACATCAACTATCCGCACATCAATAAACAAATGGTCTTGAAACCTGCAGAAGCGAGAGGCATCCGCCTTAAGATCAAAACCAAGAACGAAAAAATAGCCTATATCATGGGCGTGGGAGATGAAGTTCCAAAGAGTTTGATGCAAATGGGTTATGAAGTAACCGTACTAAAAGCAGAAGAGATAACTGCTGAACGATTAAAGGACTTTGACGTAGTAATGACAGGCATCAGAGCTTATAACGTTGACAATGCCTTGGCATTTAAACAAAACATCCTATTGGATTTTGTCAAAAACGGAAAAACAATGATTGTACAGTATAATACGACTGATGACTTGGTTACTAAAGACATCGCTCCCTTTCCCTTAAAAATCTCAAGAGACCGAGTGACCGAAGAAAATGCAGAGGTTCGTTTTCTTGCGCCTAAACATCCCGCGTTAAATTACCCAAATAAGATAACCGCTGAGGATTTTAAAGGCTGGAAACAAGAGCAAGGTTTATACTATCCAAGTGAATGGGATTCACACTTTACAGCGGTCCTATCTGCCAATGATAAGGGAGAAAAACCCAAAGACGGTGCGCTATTAGTGGCGCAATACGGCAAAGGAACTTATATTTATACCGGACTTAGTTTTTTTAGAGAATTACCCGAAGGTGTTCCTGGTGCTTTTAGATTGATGGCTAACTTAATTGCGATAGGCAAATAACTATGGAAACAAAAAAATCGCCTTGGAAAAACAGTTACACATGGGTATTGCTCATCAATATCTTTTATATCATTCTCTTTTTTATTTTAATGCAATTATTTTCTTGATATGCAGCAACTGGATTGGATCGTACTATCGGTAACCTTATTATTTATTGTTTTCTACGGGGTGTATAAAACCAAAGGAAGCAAGAATGTTGAAGATTATATCTTGGGAAACAAAGAAACCCCATGGTGGACCGTAGGATTGTCTGTTATGGCCACACAAGCCAGCGCCATTACCTTCCTCTCGACACCAGGTCAGGCCTATCATGATGGTATGGGCTTTGTGCAATTCTATTTTGGTTTACCAATCGCTATGGTCATCATTTCTATAACTTTTATTCCGATTTACCACAAGCTGAAAGTATTCACCGCCTATGAATACCTAGAGCAACGTTTTGATTTAAAAACACGCTCCTTCACGGCCATCCTGTTTTTGGTACAGCGCGGACTAGGAACGGGATTAACCATCTATGCTCCGGCTATTATTCTTTCATCGATCTTAGGTTGGAACCTAACCATGCTCAACATCATTATTGGTATATTAGTGATCATCTACACTTTTGCAGGTGGCACCAAAGCAGTGAATGTAACCCAAAAACAACAGATGTTCATCATCATGAGCGGGATGTTCATCACCTTCTTTTTGATATTGCATTTATTACCCAATGACATGACCTTCTCTAATGCCATGCATATTGCGGGAGCTAACGGTAAAATGAACATCTTGGATTTCTCTTTTGACCCTGAGAACCGCTATACGTTCTGGAGTGGTATAACAGGTGGATTCTTCTTAATGCTTTCCTATTTTGGAACCGACCAATCACAAGTAGGCCGCTATCTCTCTGGAAAATCGGATAAAGAAAGTCAGATGGGATTAATCATGAACGGCTTTTTGAAAGTCCCAATGCAGTTCTTTATATTATTGACTGGAGTAATGGTTTTTGTGTTCTTCCAATTCAATCCTGTACCCCTTCATTTTAATCCTATTAATCGCGAAGCGGTTGAGAAATCACAATATGCCCTACAGTACAATGGCCTTGAAAAACAATTAACCAATTTATCCGAAGAGAAAAAAGAATACAATTTGCTCTACATTGACCACCTCAATCAAAACTATGACAATCCTATCCTTAGGAGAAAATTAGTTTCTCTTTCGGGTAAAGAAAAAGACTTACGAGATCAAGCCAAAGAAATCATAGAAAAAGTAGACAATAAAGCCGAGACTAATGATAAAGATTATGTCTTCATCTACTTCATCTTGCATTACTTGCCTTCCGGATTAATAGGACTCTTACTAGCAGTAATATTTTCAGCTGCTATGTCTTCTTCTGCTTCTGGATTGACCGCCTTAGCGTCGACTACCGCTATTGATATTTACAAACGAAATCTGAAAGGAGTTAAATCAGAGAAGCATTTTGTAAATGCGACTAAAGCCTTCACTTTGTTGTGGGGTGTGGTAGCCATCTTATTTGCCTGCGTGGGTACCCTATTTGAGAACTTGATCCAATTAGTAAACATAGTAGGTTCTATTTTTTACGGTACTGTATTAGGGGTATTCTTAGTGG
>CANFZC010000082.1 GCA_947451475.1 Flavobacteriaceae bacterium
ACTTATACTTATTTAGAATATTTGCATCACCAGGCACAACTGCAATTTTAGCACTTAAACTTCCAGGTCCTTCAAAAGGATTATAATCAAGTGTATATTGCTTTGCAGTGGTATTATATCTCGTGTGCTTTAATCCAAACGGGTAATAATGATTCTCCTCCATTATTTTAAGAACGTTGTCATGTTCATCATAACCATAACTCAATCGCACATTGCCTAAGTGGTCCACATAATTATAAACATAGTTAAACTGTGTTTGATGGTCTTGTTGGCATTGCTGGCACTGCGTTACTTTTACATAGCCCTCAGGATGGGGGAAAAAGTTTAAAGCACCACCAGTGTATTGATATCCATCTAAATAATCAGTATCGGTAGTATTATCATCTTGCAAAACTGTCTTCTTTACCTTTTGTCCTAGTGCATTGTAAAGATAAGTAATCTCTCCAGAGGCTAAATATATTTCTGTCGGTAAATTTAAATGATTGTATTGAATTTGATAAATACGTTTGTTAAGATCACTAGTCATATTGCCATTATCATCATAGGAATACTCAGTATCATTGTTAGGGTTGTATCCATCTTGAAATCCTTTGGGATGATTAGAATTATCATGCACTTCTATTAACTGATTTTTTTTGTATTGGTCATACGCATAAACTAAATCATCTATTTGTATGGCTTCAGTGGCCGAGGGATCGTCCAAATCACCATTACGTTTTAGATGCTGTATGTTACCGTTCTTATCATAATCCATTTCTTCATTGTACATATTTGTAACATAGTAATTGGCATCAGGTTTTTGATATATAGCTTTGTTCAAGCGGTTCAATCCATCATATTGATAGCCGTATTTACGTACTATATTATCTGATTTAGTGCGCCAAAAAGTCTCCGCTATATTACCATTAAACAAGGCATCAACAGGCGCAGAAGATGGATTTATATCTAGTTCATTATAATTAATCTTAAAAGCAAATAAATCGTCAGGACTTCCTTGTTCGCTTAAATTATCAATAGTATTAATGCTTTTTAACCATCCTCTAATGTTGTACTGGTAATCTACTTTTTGCAAACCAACAAAGGTGGTGACATCCTCTCCTCCCACTTGCTTACATTTCAATTGTCCTAGTTCATCGTAAGTATTCTTTGCAATAAGTTGCTCTGGAAGGCTATTAATTTTTTGCTTGTGAACTAGTAAACGGTCTTGGTCACTATACTGATACATATCTTTTACAATAACATCATCATCATTTGCTGTACGTTTATGAAACGATTGTGTAAGTTCGGGCTTACCCGTAAAATCAAGCTTACTGTTAACGATCGTATAGCCTCCCAAATAATTGTATTTCTCCGTTCGTATTACCAGTCCTTTATAATCATAAAAAGTATGACTAACCTCTGCTGCTGTTTCACTTGGTGTTGTCAATACTCGTACCCAACTTCCTGTTGCTAGACCCTTAGCATTTTTATGAATACCTCTATCAAAAATTCTATCAGGTGTATTTGAAGCTGGGCCAAAAGCATGATTATAATCATCATAATAGGTAACGGTAAGTAATGAAAAGGTTTGAGGGTAAAGGTCATTTGTATAACTTACCTCTACATTATCAATACTGGTAGGACTAGTAGTTTTCTTTTCTGCCCATGCTCCCGTAATTTGTGCTTGAAATGAGTTCCTACTTGAACCATCTACGGTATCTTGTTTCCAACCTGTATATACTACCCTGCCAAACGCGTCGTACTTAGTAATCATCCAACCTACTGTACCGTCACCCCACGGATTAAGTGCAGGGCCAGTAGCAATGGGTTTATCTTGTGAGTTGTAAACTATATACTCCCACTGTTTGCCAGGAAGCTTTTTTGCAATCATCCGATTTCTATAATCGTACTGATATTTATAACCCATATAATCCAAATCATTTTCTGTAACCGTTCCCGTAGTGTTTATTACTGGAGGAATTACGTAGGTTAAATTACCATAATCATCATACACATAATACGTGTCGTGCGCTTCATTTACAGGAACTTGATTCACTATTGAAATTCCAAAAGTACGCTTCAAAATTACCCTGCCTTGCATGTCTTTAAATTCCTGAGTGGTGTTAGTATCACCTGCAGTCCAGTTTTCATTCTTGGTAATGGTTTTATACAGTTTATTCAAGGGGTAAAAACTGTTCGTATCTACTAAACTTGGGGTATAGTCTGTTTGCAAACTAACGCTAAATAATCGTACTGCGTCAGCGGCATCATTTGTCTGAAAGTCAAATTTTACTTCATGATTGCTCCCTACAGACCAAGGTTCACCAGGTGCTGCTTGCCCTAACACACGGTTTAGTGGCGAAGCTTCAAACAATTTCTGACTATAAGGGTGCGATGTGATTTCGGAAACATTAGCAGTATTAGTATAGTAACTTATAGCAGTGGCTTCCGTTGTATTATGATAATCCAAGGTTTCCCCAAGCACTATTGGCAAATATTCTCTCTCTTGTCGTCCAAACCCATCATAAACAATCGTAGTTACTATATCTTTTCCAGAAGCAGATTGCTTGTATGCAACTTGTTCTTTTGGTCTTCCCAAACCATCAAAATAGGTGATCTGTTTGCTTGGTGGTAAAGTTCCACTTGAATCTCTTACAGTGGTGGTTAAAATGTAATTTTGTGTCCCTGTTTGCCCTAAAGCAAACAATGGAAATAATGCTACAAGTAGTAAAATCTTTTTCATGATATCCTAGTTTTTATAATGATATTCATTAGTTGAAAGTCGATTTTCTTTAGCATCAATAACACCACTAAGCCTGCCAAAACTATCATAGGAGTAGGTTGTAGTATTGCCTTTGGGGTCGGTTACGCTACTTACACCAACTAGTGGGATATAAGTGTAGGTAGTTACCATAGCTTCAGGTAAAGCTGCTCTAATTAATTGCAATTTAGCTTCAACTGAAGCAGCTGTTGCTGTTGGAGCATTTGATTCATTTTGGGCGTCCTGTATTAAATTAGGACTTATAGCAACATACTCCGTATTCTCTATTTTGGCAATAGGTTGAGAGTTATTGTATCCCCATATATAGCTAATAAACGTCCCGTCTTCTTGTTCCAATTGTATTGGATGTCCCCATTCATCATATTGCGTATATCGAACTCTCGTTTCTAAAGCAGAATTACCTTTGGAAGTTTGAATTAATTTTGGGAGCAATAAATTACTACCCCAATCTCTATAAATGGTTTTTTGCTCTGAAATTTTTGCTCCATTCTTAAAATTCTCAATTTTCAGAGGGGTTTCAATCATATTATTATCTACTAGAGCATTCTTAAAAGGCTCGCTATCACATTCTGAATCTATAGGATAATAAATTTTGGTCCTTTCAGTGTTGCCTGCATAATAAGTTATAAGTTTTTCCGACAACTGCATATTTAGTGGATTATAAGTATAAGCTATTACTTTTTGAATATTAGACTGATTCCCACTCTCATCATAAAAATATTCCCAGGAAGTGACTGTGTCAAGCTTGGCCCAACCGTAGGCTTCTTTAAACAAAATATAATTCACAAATTCACTGACGAATTCACCACAATGTCTTGCGTTCCAATTGAGTAAATTACCACAAATTTGGGGGTATGTACAAGGATCATTATCAGTATCAATTACACCTTGGTAATAATCATCATATTTAAAATAACGTCCTGCATAAGGGCAACCATTCGAAGTATAATAGGTTGTGATTCCAGTTGTTTTGAGTTCATTCACAAAAGAATATGATTTATGATTTTCTGTTAAAATTCTACCTAAGTGGTCATATTTTCTTTCATCTATTAAATGCCCTCTTTTGTAATCTAAATTTGAAGTTGGTGCAAAAGGATAAGTTACATTGCTTGCAGTTATCTCTTCAGGAAAATCAATTGGAGATAAATACTCATATTCTGTTCGTCCATTACCCGATTCTGTTACGGTTACATTTCTATAACCTACATCACTCCCCTTTGTTGAAATAAAAGATAAGTTATTGGTCGTCGAAACTACATTATATTTAATATCATCTAAGGAATTAAACGCACTATGGTTACCAACCATTTGATCAAATTTTCTATACATCTCGTATTCTAATACTGGCTTTGGATATACCAAAGAGCCACTACTTCTCTCCGTATTAAAAAAATTGTAGTTATATGAGATCTTTTTTGAAAAAGTATCAGGATAATTTTGTTGTTCAACTTCGAGAGCCTCACCATCAGTGTAGTAAATATTTTTTATTCTTATTCCTCCTCCATACAACCATTTATTAATTGAAGTACTATTGCTTATTTCATCAATAGTCACCGTCGCATTACCAGTTCCATTTGACGGAGGATTTTCATTAATTGGATTTTCTCCAATTTCTCCAATCGCAGTTGTAGTATCCCATTTAAATTCAATTTTATATTCATAGCCTGCTTTAAGAACAACTTCCTGAGGACAAGTTGCCCCTAGGTAAACTACTGTATAAAAATGAGGAGGAGAAGCGTTATCTTTTTTTATCAATCGCAAATGCCCTGCAAGACTTTCGTTATTTGCTATTGTTGAATTAAATATTAGGCGCTTATCAGTGGAAAAATAGCCAAGACTTTCAACATCTGCTTGCCCATTTGTACTGCTAAATAGAATATTATTTTCGACAAATGGATGTGTGGCACCCCAATTATCTGGATTATCCGAAAAGCTATCCTGAAGATCATTTTCGCTTGACGTCTCAGGAATAGCCGTAGCTCCGATATAGGAGTATGTATTAGGTTCAAAATCAAATACCACAGATCCTTTAGTTGGATAAATAATTTGTTTTAAAACATCTTTACTGCAATAGTTTTTGTCTGTTTCCCGATTTCTGGTTTCTAGACTTTCGCAATAAGTATCCTCTGCTTTGTAATAACCCCAATAATCTGTATTTAAGGTACTTAAATCAACATTTAAATCTTTATATTTTAATTGGTATTTTAAAATTTGGTTGGTTCCGATCCCCTCAGTAATTTCCTTTAAAAACATTTTATGTAGAAAAAAATAATTCAGCCCATATTCTTTGACAATATGCGTATTTTCGTATAGAGGGTTCCAATCGCGAATGATTATTTTATGCAAATTCGAACTTGCTTCAGATTGATTCATAGCAGGATTTGTGTTTGGAAACTCTAATTCAAAATCTATTATAGCTTTCCCAACTAATCTGATTTGTTCTATTTTTTTTGTTTTTATAAGTACGTCATTCTTATTTGTAACATTTAAAGGCAATACCCCAGCTATAACTTCTGCAGGATTAGTTCTTGTGTGAGCAAAACTCAACAAACTATTTAAAGAAGGCTCCATAGGTATATTGCGGGTTTGATTAAAAACTGTTTGAGACTCTCTCACATAACCATCCCTATAGATAAATTCCAAAACCAATTCATTATTAAAATAGACTTTTGAAAGGTGAAAAGCACTTTCAACATCGGCATAACTTTCCCCCCCTGAAAGAGTAGAATCAGGGTTTTGACTAATATCCTGCGATGAAGTAAAATATGAACTCGTACTTAAATCTTTTACATCAAACACATATAAGAACCCTTTGGTGTCTCTTATTTTAAATGTTTTATCTGCTGCGTTATAATTAATAATGAGGTTGCTTTTATCAAGTCTGGAAACTTCATACGAGCCATTTGGTTTCTTTTCAATAATAAATCTACCTGTATACCCCATAAAGTTAAATTGATATAAATCGTGCTTAGTATCATAAGTTTGCTTTTCATTTGCTTCAAACAAGAATCTATCTACAATTTGATTGTCAGGATAATTGGTAACATAATTAGTATCATCTCCTATATTTAAAAGGACATCGTAGAAATTGTTATTATCATACTCCATATCTCCATAATTATGATAAATCCCTATTTTTCTTCTGCTACCAGTATTTAGCGTTGTACTATAAGGGAGGTAATAGCCTTCATCGGGAATACCTCGAATTGTTCGAGAAATGGTGCCACCTGCAAATAAACTCCAACCCAATCCAGTATAACCTGCCTTTTCGTCCTTTTTAATACTAGATGGGCTATAATTTAATGACAAATTGAAGGCCAAACCGTGATTACCAACATCAGAAAATAATGGAATTGAAATATCAGGCACTCCAGTATAAGTGCTCACAGGCACCTCTTCAAACTTCATTAAAGCCGCAACCGTAGGGGATGGAGGAACTACTGTAGGCAACTCCGTCTTAATCTGTGGCACATCATTAGCTGCGGCTTGCCCTTTAGCTAAAACACTATATAACAACACTATAATTACTAAACTATATTTATTAAGATTCTTCATGTTTATAATTTTTAATTCTGGCGATTCCCTTTAATAATCTTTACTCCACTATTCTGAACGTCTGTCTTGATATTCACTATGTAAATACCTTCTGGCAATCCTTGTAAATCAATTGGAATTGTTCTGTCTGTAATCTCGAATTGTTGCAGGACATGACCTGCAATATCAACTAACGTAGCAGTGCCTTTCTTGAATTCATAGCCCACAATCAAATTGGTATAATCAATTGCCGGATTAGGTATTGCCTCCACTGGAAGTTTATCTGCTTTCTTTTTGTCTTTATCCAATAGCTTTACCACCCAAAAATCAGCGCCTCCTATTCCGCTTGAACGGTCTCCTGACTGATTACCTTTGCTAGTACCTGTCATTAAATAGCCTCCATCTCTGGTCTCAATCACTTTCTTAAGGATGTCAGTTCCATTACTACCTACACTTTTACGCCATTGCTCCTCACCTTGGGAATTGATTTTTAAAGCCACATAATCTCCCGTTCCTGATCTAAATTGTTCATTAACTGAAGCGCCTGGTTTTGTCATTTTCATTGCTTTAGCTGGACCTTTCTTTTTAGCAACTTCTCCTTGTGCATAGCCTCCCAATAACAAAGTATGGTCGTCATTTTCAACCAAAGAGGTTAGCACATCGGTCTTGGCGATGTTATAGGTTTCTTGCCAAAGCACTTTTTCGTCTTTGTCCATAGCTACTACCCAAAAATCCGTTCCATTATCATTACTTTTGGTTTTACTTTCTCCACTTTCTGAGTTAGAGTTACCTCCAAAAATATAGGTACCATCTGCAAGTTCTTTTGCAACATATAACTGGTCATCACCTCTTCCTCCAAATGTTTTCTGCCATAGTTCTTTTCCTTTATCATCTAACTTTACAATCCAATAGTCGCTTTGCCCTAATCCTTTATCCGTTTTAGTTCCTCCTTCAGGAGAGTTTGAACTTCCGCCTAATAAATAACCCCCATCTTGCGTCGCTACTAAACTTCTAAGTTCATCATTGTAAATTCCTCCAAAACTATTTTGCCATACAAGCTTTCCGTCTCGATCCACTTTTATAACCCAGTAATCCATGCCTCCATAGGAAGTAGTAGTTTTATCTGCTGAACGCTCTGAATTAGAAGAACCTGCTAAAACATAACCACCGTCTCGCGTTCTAACGATGCTTGTTAATTCATCTTGCCCTGAGCCTCCTATGGTCTTTTGCCATTCTTCTCCGCCTTTTGCATTGAGCTTAATAATCCAAAAATCACTGAAACCTCTTGAGTCTTCCTTTTTATCTAGACTTTTATCCGACTCGGATGAACCTGCCAAAATATAGCCTCCATCATTAGTAAGTAAAACACAAGCCAACATATCTTGGCCACTACCACCCATTCCCTTTTGCCAATCTTGATTTCCTTTCTCATCCATCTTCCAAACCCAGTAATCCATATCGCCACGGTTTATAGCTGTTTTAGCTCCTGATTTCTTAGAGAGTGAACAACCGCCAAGAATGAATCCATAATCAGGAGTAGGAATGACGTCAAATAAATAATCAGCTTGTTTTCCGCCATAGCTTTTCTCCCAGAGAATATCTTGAGCAGACATTGAATTAACAATTAGTACTAGTAAATAGACTAAGTACCGTGCGAGGAATAGATGTTTTAGATTCATTGTTTTTTTGTATTAGTGTTATAATTGGAATTGAAAACTAGCTACGCAAAATGGCAGTTACACTTTTTGTGCATATTTTGTTAAAATTTCGACTACAATTACGGTATTACATTTCAAAAAAAAATCCCCAACAATGGGGATTTTTCATTAATCTTTTTTCTTACAATAAAATAGAAATTGACATCAAAAAATTCATAAACTCCAATAAACCGCCCCAAAGTACACAAAACCTTGTAGAATTTCCTCAAACCATCGAAGCACTTTATTTAATCGCTAAACCTTTGCCTTTATAAAAATTAAAATGAAAGTTAATGAAGTATATAATATCGCCAGCCATCATCCTAACGAGGAGCTTACGAGATTAAACACTTCGTTTGATTTGATTTGCAAAAGATTAGAGTTTTGCAAAATGGCTGTCACTTACTTCGGAATATTACCAATGGTTATTCACTAACTTTGATACATTACCATTACCAACGATTTTCTATATTAGACTTTTCAAAAACAAATTTACTCATAGAACCTTTTATAAAAAAATCAGAGGATATAACATTATTATTAACAACATGTGTTATTGTAATGTCATTATAATTTACTCCTTTACCATATTTTGATAGATATTTCTTAAAATTATAATTAAAGTATTTTGGCAAAAGAAAACTATCAATATACTCCCATTTTCTGTTTATATATTCATATTTCAAAACATTTGTAGATTTTTTATTACCGCTATACATAATATAAACTTTAGGTAGATAAAATTCTCCTGATATTTCTGTTTCAATTATAAAATAGTTTGAAATATTTAAATATTGATTTGATAATTTTTCTAAAAATTCATATCGAATAGCATTTTTGTTAATTTTTTCAAAATCATTAATGTCTTCTTGTATTTTAAAAAGTTCCATTTGCTTTTCAAAATCAGTTTTTATTTCTAGTATAGATGTATTAGACTGTCTTTCTATTGATTTATATGTTGAAAGATTCCAAGATATAAATATCTTATCTATATTCAAATCTTGATTTGGGGTTTGCAAATTTTTGTATTGCCTACATGAAACTATCAAAATAAGGCAAGAAATTAATATGATTATTTTTTTCATTACTATTCAGGTATTGGTCTTGTGGTTACATCCTGTTCGATTCTTATGGCATTATCAACTTTTCTTACTGAAATTTCTTCATTAGTTAATTTCCCTTTCATGCCTGTGTCTGGGTCAACTGTATTAGGCTTTTTAGTTTGGTCAGCTGTACCATTAGCATTATTCAAAGCGTGTGGTAATTCATGTCCTAAACCTATTTCGGCGGGTCTTCCTGTTGAACATGCTTCATTATCTTTAACTATACCTTCTCCAGCATCTTTTGGATTATATCCAATTGTTGAATCAACTCCTTTACCAGGCTTTTCTGCTGTCCCAAACGCTTTACTGTTCTTACCATCAGCACTTAAATCTTTTGGAGTTGTAAAATTTATGTCTGGACTACTTCTAATCTCTGCAGTTTTAGGAGAATTAATCATATCTGCTACAACATTCGTTCCTGTAGTAAGTGCACGACCAGTATTTTCAGTACCTTTTGATTCAATTTTAACTTGACCTCCTGATGTTAACACAAGTTTATCATTCGTCAGTTTTTGCATATCCCGAAGAACTGTATTTTGATAACCTAGTGAACCCGAAATTACTATGTCCGTTGGTTTCATTCCGTCAGGGTCTGTAAAACGTAGAGGATTATCAAAACAATAGTTATAAGGAGAATATCTACGCATTTTCTCTGCTAAAGGGTCAATATTACTCCAACCTGCTCTCGCTGGGTCATACAAACGAGAGCCATAGTCATACATATTAAGCCCCAACTCGTCTTGGTACTCTTTTCCATTGTACTTATACTTATTTAGAATATTTGCATCACCAGGCACAACTGCAATTTTAGCACTTAAACTTCCAGGTCCTTCAAAAGGATTATAATCAAGTGTATATTGCTTTGCAGTGGTATTATATCTCGTGTGCTTTAATCCAAACGGGTAATAA
>CANFZC010000083.1 GCA_947451475.1 Flavobacteriaceae bacterium
CTGATAACAGGGTGCATGGAAACAGAAGATTCGTTCCATTCTGTGTAAAAGTCAATTAACACAGGTACTTGAGCATTGATTAATTCTCCAAATTTTGACATAAAACCAAAACGTTTTTACTTTCTTTAATCGATTAAAAAGTAACATTAAACCACAAATGTAGCATTTTTAACTAATTATGCTACAATATTCCCTTTTTTTAGTTCAAAAACGGTTATTTCGGGCCAGATGCCAACGCGCCCAGGATATGCATGAAAGCCAAAGCCCCGGTTTACATAGACGTATCTACCAAACTCATGATATAAACCCGCCCATTGTTTGTATATATATTGTACTGGACTCCATTTAAAAACACCTGGTATTTCGATACCAAATTGGAAACCATGTGTATGTCCTGACATTGTTAATTGAAAATTCTTTGGATGTTTTTTTACTTCATATTCCCAATGACTAGGATCATGACTCATTAATATCTTAAAATCGCTAGCATTTAATCCCTCTGATGCTTTATTTATGTCTCCTGCTTGTTTGAAATTATGCCCCCAGTTTTCAACTCCTACTAAAGCAATTTCGTCATTACCCTTTCTAATTTTTACATTTTCATTAAGCAATAATTTGAATCCAATTTGTCCATATAAGTCTTTAATTGCTTGGAAATTCTCGTCCTTTGCCTTTTGATTCGGCCAAGTTACATATTCACCATAATCGTGATTACCCAAAACTGAGTATTTTCCGAATTTATGATCTTCAATACGATTAAAAGTTTCTATCCAAGGATGCATTTCTTTCGCATGAGTATTGACAATGTCACCGGTAAACAAAATCATATCCGTTTTTTGCTGATTAACCAAATCGATAGCGTAGTTAATTTTTTCGGGATTATCAAAGCTGCCACTGTGCACATCAGATATTTGAGTAATGGTGAAGCCGTCGAATGCATCAGGTAAATCAGGAAAAAAAAGTGTTTGACGAATGACTTTATAGTTGTATTTCCCTTTAGTTATCCCATATACTAATCCGAAGAATGGAATTGCAGCAAAACCTAGGGCTAATTGACTGAAAAATTTTCGTCTTTCGGGTAAAAAGGTTCCGTTATTTTTATCACCCATAAAATGCGTAACACTACCAGAGAATACTCGGAAAATATCTTCCAGCAGCATGAAAAAAAACAAAATTAATTTAGGAATTAACACTAACAACAGTACTCCTAACGTAATCATGGTCATCTTGGTTTGTCCCACACTCCGATCGAATTGAGTAAATTGATAGGCAACAAAAACTATTACAACTAGGGAAATTAACTGATAAGCAGTCAAAATCCATTTAATTTTGGTTATGGTTTTAAAAGCTTGAAAAGAATAGAATTCAATAATAGCTATGAGCACTATTACAATTAGCCAGCGAAGAATCATTGTTTTTTTTGCAAATTAACAAAGAAAGTAGATTTCATTTTTTGTTTTTAGATTAATTTAACTTTAGATGAAACATAAAAGGCCAACAAAATACTTTGTTGACCTTTTCAAAATAACACTTTGTTTGACTTCTTTATTACAAAGAACTGTTTGTTATTTTTTTGCAGGAGCAGCAGGAGCAGCTTCTACTTTTTTCTCTGTTTTAGCTTTTTTACCTTCTTTTTTAGTTGCTTTTACTTCTTTTGCAGGTGCAGCTTTTGCAGGTGCAGTCTGAGCATTTACCATTGCAGTTGTTCCTAAAACTAAAGCGGCTAACATTACTACTTTTTTCATGATGTTTAAATTTTAAATTTTTTATTTAAATGATTTATTTCTAGGACAAACCTACGATTGCTAAATGAAGATGAAATGAAGATATATAGCCAATCACAACTTTAACATTTAATTATAATTTCTTGTTTTTTGGAAATACAAATACAAAGTCACTACCTTTATTTTGAATAGAATCAACGTGGATTTCCACTTGATGAAAATTCGCAATACTTTTAACTATTGCTAATCCTAAACCTTGTCCCTCCTTTTGAAAATTGAGACGAGTAAATCGATTGAAAATATCAGAAAGTTGTTCTTTATCCATGCCACAGCCGTCATCACTAATTTGGATGCCATAATTAGTATTTAATTTTACGTCTGTAATGGTTATGTTACCCCCCGTTTCAGTAAATTTTATGGCATTGACTATTACATTATAGAACATAATATGCAACAAGGTTTTATTTCCTGTGAAAACGTATTTATTGCCTATCTTTAATTTGAAATTAATTTCCTTCTCCGCTAATCTATCTTCTAATTCTTCCTGTATTTCTTTTAAAAGCAGAGTACAATCAATAACCTCATCTGTGATGTATTGGTTATTATCAATTCTGGAAATCAACAAAAGATTGTTTATTATTTTTTTTAGTAAATCCAACGTCTTTAGCGAACTAACTACTTTATTGATACCATCTTCATTGAGTGATTCATTTTGTATTAAGTTTTCGAAACGATTCTTTAATAATGATATCGGTGATAATAATTCATGAGATACATTGGCAATAAATTGTTTTTCGATATTGAACAACTCCTGAATACGTTTCATCATTTGATTTAAAACCTCATCCAATTCCTGAAAGTCAGTAGACGTTGATTTTATTGAAGTATAATTGAACTTTTCAGGTTCGTTTACATGCCTTATCTTTTGATTAATGATTTGATGAAAAGGTTTTAGCAAAAATTCAATGAAAAAGGCATCGACTAAAAAACTAAAAACAATTACAATACTTAGCACAATTAAAATAAAAACTCGAATGACAAATGTTAGTTCTTTAATTTCACTTAAACTACTGCCTATTTCTAATTTATAATTGGTGCTTTCATATTTGAAATCATAATAAAGAACACGATAATCACTTCGTTCACCCTCTATTACGCGCGGTTCATCTTTAAAAAATGATTGAGAATTATTTGTTGCCCTTTTAGATTGATATAATTGGAGAAATTCATTGTGTAAAGTAGAAAAACTGGCAAAAGTTTCAGTAGCATCTTTTCGAGTAAGGAAGTCATTAATTTCTCTTTTGTCTAAATGCTCAATAAACTTTTCTTCCTTTTCCAAAAGCGTTTTATCAATACGTTTGAAAACAACTTTCTCGATTAAAATGGGCAGCATTAACCATATGGCTAATATTATTAAAAATCGAGTTAAGGCATTGAATATAGTAAGTTGATGTTTTATTCTCATAATTACATATTGATTCGATACCCAACATTTCTAACGGTTTCAAACCAATCTATTCTGGCAAATATTTCGAGTTTCTTTCTCAGATTTCGAACATGCACATCAATGAAATTAGAATCTGAATTTAATTCCAAAATATCACCCCAAATGTGTTCCGTTAATTGTAATCGTGTTATGACGCGATTCTTGTTTAAAACTAAGTATTGAAAAATATCGAATTCTTTTTTAGTTAGATTAATCATGTCATCTTGAAAGGTTACACGATAATCCTGTAGTTGAATTTTGAAGCCATGAATATCGATTTCATTAGAAGTTAAACCGTGCGTCCTTCGGATTACTGCAAACAATCTAGCTCCAAGTTCTGTAAGTGCAAAAGGTTTAGTTAAATAATCATCTGCGCCTAATTGAAGTCCGTCAATTTTATCATTTAGCTCTCCGCGAGCAGTAATCACAATTACAGCTGTTTTAGATTGCTTTGTACGAATATGTCTTAAAACTTCAAATCCATCACCATCAGGCAGGCCCAAATCAAGTAGCATCACATCATATTCATTTACATTGATTTCTTCCATAGCTGATGATTGATTAGAAACCCATTTGCATAAATAACCGTTATTCGATAAAAAGTCGACAATTTCATTGGCTAATTCCTGATAATCTTCTACAATTAATACATTCATAAACTTAGAGTAAAAGCACTTAGTAAATGTAATCAAAAAGTCGGCAAATTTCTCTGCCGACTCTTTGCAATTAACACTCTAAAAAACCAATTAAACTACGCACTGTTTAATTGTGAACAAATCTAATCTTGCTAAATGAAGTTTAAATGAAGATACGTTTAAAAAAGTTTAAATTGCTAGTAGGATATTGCCAATTCAAATTCCTATTTTTACCTGCTATATAATTATTGATTTTATGTCACAAAAACGCCTTTTCCTCTTAGATGCCTATGCTTTGATTTTTCGTGGGTATTATGCTTTCATAAAAAATCCTAGAATCAACTCTAAGGGCATGGATACTTCTGCTATTATGGGGTTTATGAATTCGTTAATGGACGTTATTAAACGAGAAAAACCGGATCATTTGGCCGTTGCTTTTGACAAAGGAGGTAGTGATTATCGATACGAGATGTACAAAGAGTACAAAGCGCACCGTGATGAAACACCAGAAGCAATAAAAATTGCTGTACCTTATATTCAAGAATTGTTAAAAGCCATGCACATTCCTATTATGGAAAAAGCCGGTTTTGAAGCCGATGACTTGATTGGAACCTTGGCAAAACAAGCGGAAAAAGAAGGATATCAGGTTTTTATGGTAACGCCCGATAAGGATTTTGCACAATTAGTCTCTGAAAATATTTTTATGTATAAGCCCGCCCGTATGGGTAATGATATTGAGATTTGGGGAGTTCCCGAAGTCTTAGCCAAATTCGAAATAGAAGACCCTTTACAGGTAATTGATTTCCTTGGAATGATGGGGGATTCTGCCGACAATATCCCGGGGCTACCAGGGGTTGGTGAAGTAACCGCCAAAAAACTATTGAAAGAATTTGGATCAATGGAAAATTTATTAGCCAATACTGATAAGTTGAAAGGTGCGATGAAAGAAAAAATAGAGGCTAATGCTGAGCTAGGAATTATGTCAAAAAAACTAGCTCGAATATTACTAGACTGCCCTGTTACTTTTGATGCTACTGACTTTGAATTATCCAAACCGGATGTAGAGCGGACCGATGCTTTATTCCAAGAATTGGAATTCCGCCAAATGAAAACACAGTTTGATAAGTTATTTGGAACAGGAAAAGATTATGATGAAATTGACACCAATAGTAATGATACTGCAACAACAGAGTTCCAGGTAACTAAAAAAGCTCCTATTGGGAAAACCAATCAAGATCAATTTGATTTATTTGGCTTTTCGGATGATAACAATGAAGAGCCCACACAAAGTGCCTATTATGCCACTTTAGAAACAGCTGAACATCATTATCAAATAGTGGAGGGTGAGTTACCTACAAAATTATTCTTGCAAAATCTAATGAATCAATCTTCAGTTTGCTTTGATACTGAAACTACTGGAATTAACACCCTTCATGCCGAGTTAGTAGGTATGTCTTTCTCCTATGAAAAAGGAAAAGCTTTCTACGTTCCATTTCCGGAAAACCATGAAGAAGCACAAGTATTAGCTGATAAATTCAAACCTTTCTTTGAAAGTGAAACCATCGAAAAAATTGGACAAAACATCAAATATGATTTAAAGATTCTATCCAACTATGGTATTCAAGTGAAAGGAAAATTATTTGACACTATGATTGCTCACTATCTTATTAATCCAGATATGCGCCATAACATGGATATTTTGAGTGAAACTTATTTAAAATATTCGCCAAAAGCTATAGAAACATTAATTGGAAAAAAAGGAAAAAACCAACTCTCCATGCGTGATGTCCCAATAGAAGACATTAAAGAATACGCTGCTGAAGATGCCGATGTTACTTTACAATTGAAAGACATTTTTAGTCCTATTTTAGACAAGGCTGAAACCAAAAAACTTTTTGATGAAATTGAGATACCTTTAATCCCAGTCCTAGCCGCTATGGAAACCGAGGGTATTCGTTTGGATGTAGATTTTCTTAAATCAATGTCTGTAGATATGCAAAAAGAAATTAATGAGTTTGAACAAAAAATATATGCGACAGCTGGAGAAAAATTCAACTTAGCTTCGCCTAAACAACTAGGGGATATTTTGTTTGATAAGCTTAAAATAGGAGGGGCTAAACAAAAGAAAACAAAAACTGGGCAATATGCTACTGGTGAAGAAGTTTTGAGTTATTTGGTTAACGAACATCAAATCGTGAAAGACATATTGGATTGGCGGCAGATGGTAAAACTTCAAAGCACTTATATAGATGCTCTTCCAAATCAAGTAGATTCTAAAACAGAACGAGTGCATACAGATTATATGCAGACCGTCGCTGCTACTGGTCGCTTGAGTTCTAACAATCCGAATTTGCAAAACATTCCAATTCGTACTGAGCGAGGTAGATTAATAAGAAAAGCATTTATTGCACGTGATGAAAATTATAGTTTGCTTTCTGCCGATTACTCTCAGATTGAATTAAGAATTATTGCAGCCCTTTCAGGTGAAGAAAATATGATAAAAGCGTTTCAAAACAATGAAGACATTCACCGAAGTACAGCCGCAAAAGTCTTTAACGTTCCATTGGAAGAAGTAACCAAAGAACAACGAAGCAATGCTAAAACTGTAAACTTCGGCATTATTTATGGCGTTTCAGCTTTTGGTTTGAGTAATCAAACTTCATTATCCCGTTCCGAAAGTGCTGCGTTGATCGATGCTTATTACAAAACCTATCCAAAACTGAAATCGTACATGTCAGATCAAGTTGATTTTGCCAGAGAAAATGGTTATGTACAAACGGTTTTAGGAAGAAGACGGTATTTAAAAGATATTAATTCTGCCAATGCTATCGTACGCGGAGGAGCTGAACGAAATGCAGTCAACGCTCCTATTCAAGGAAGCGCTGCCGATATTATTAAAATAGCAATGATTAATATCCACAACAAATTGAACCAAGAAAAATGGCAGTCAAAAATGTTACTTCAAGTACATGATGAGCTTGTATTTGATGTACATAAATCTGAAATTGACACAATCAAAAGTATGATAAAACATGAAATGGAAAGTGCTTTTAAACTTGAAGTCCCTTTGGTAGTCGAATTGGGAATTGGTAAAGATTGGCTGGAGGCACATTAATACCATCGATAAACTTATATTTTTTTAGTAGAATCGCGTTGCCGTAATTCTGTTTTAATCGTAGTGGTAGTGAAGCTGAGTGACTCTTCATTACGTTCCAACTTATCAATTAATAATTGAGCTGCTACTTCCCCTATTTCAGGACCATGCTGACTGACGGTAGACATACTTGGCGTCATTCTTCGGGACCACACTCCATCTGCGAAACCAATAATAGAAAGTTCTTGAGGTATTTTATATCCATTTTGAATCCCCAATTTCATTGCAGTAACAGAAGCATGTTCGTCAACTGCAAAAACTCCATCAGGTTTATTTTTAATAAAAAAGCCTCCGATTTTAGCGTTGAACTCTTCATTATTATTGGTTAGTATTACCAAATTATCATCAACACTTAATCCATTTTCTTGCATTGCTTTATAAAAACCTTGAGCTCTTAATTTACCAACGCTTAAATTATCAATAGCAGAAAGTAAAGCAATTTTTTTACATCCTGTTTTAATTAAATGAGTTGCTGCATTTACAGCAGATTCAAAATCATCAACTATAACTTTGTCGCAATTCACTTCGTCAGCAATTCTGTCAAACATTACAATTGGTGTTCCTTCATTAATAATTGTTGTAAAATGATCAAATTTTTGAAGTTTCTGAGACTCTTCAGCAATCGAAAGTATGAAACCGTCAATGGTCCCATTACTTAACATTTCCAATGCATTTATTTCTTTTTCTAAAGATTCATTTGAAATACAAGTAATGACTTTATACCCTTTTTCATCTGCCACTTTTTCAATTCCACTAAAAACCTTTGCAAAAAAAGAATTTAGTATGTTAGGAATAATGACCCCAATTGTTTTGGTTCTTCTATTTTTTAAGTTTAAACCAATTACATTAGGCTTATAATTCTTTAATTTAGCATATTCCTGAACACGTTGTTTTGTAGGCTCACTTATTTCAGGGCTTCCATTCAACGCTTTGGAAACTGTGGAAACAGAAACTCCTAACTCTTTTGCAATTTGTTTTAATGTAGCTTTCGATTTCATTTTTTTCTCGGTTAAAGTGTAAAAATAGCAAAAAAATATCTGCCTCGCCTTACAAAAGAACTAAAGTTGCTAGTTTATTATCAAGTAGAGATTGAGATTATAACCAAAATAGGGAGCGATAATCACTTGTTAAACCCATTCAATAATAGGAATTTATGTAAAATATTGAGCAGTAGTAAAATATTTAAAAAATGCTATTTGCTTTTATGATAAATAATTGTACTTTTGCAACCCCTTTATTGGGGATGGAATGTTTAATTAAAATAAATTATTGTGAACACATTAAGCTACAAGACAGTTTCAGTGAACAAGGCCAATGCAGATAAGCAGTGGATTGTTGTAGATGCTGAAGGTCATAACTTAGGTCGTTTTGCTTCAAAAGTAGCGATGCTTTTAAGAGGTAAATACAAGCCTAGTTATACACCGCACGTTGATTGTGGAGATAACGTAATTGTTATCAACGCAGAAAAAATCAACCTAACTGGTAACAAGTTGGATGACAAGACGTACATCAGACACACAGGTTACCCAGGAGGACAAAGAAGCTTGACTGCTAAAGTAATGCAACAAAAAAACCCTGCATTATTAGTGGAAAAGGCTGTAAAAGGAATGTTGCCTAAAAACAAATTAGGTGCTGAATTATTCCGAAATTTAAATGTAAATGTTGGTTCTGAGCACAAACATGGCGCTCAACAACCAAAAACCGTTAACCTTAACGACTTAAAGTAATGGGAGTTATTCACAAAATCGGTAGAAGAAAATGTGCTGTTGCACGTGTTTATGTTTCAGAAGGAACAGGAAAAATTACCGTAAACAAAAGAGAATTTGAAAACTACTTCCCTACGGCTACTTTACAATACAAAGTTATGCAACCAATGTCTATGACAGAAAACGCAACTAACTTTGATGTAAAAGTAAATGTATACGGTGGTGGTTCAACTGGCCAAGCAGAAGCTGTGAGAATGGCAATTGCTAGAGCTATGTGTGAAGTGGAAGCTGAAAACAGAGCTATCCTAAAACCTGAAGGATTGTTAACAAGAGATCCAAGAATGGTAGAACGTAAAAAATTCGGTCAGAAAAAAGCGCGTAAGAGATTCCAATTCTCTAAACGTTAATCGAATATTCGTTCATTTATTATTGAAATTAAAAACAAAGTTGTCGATATTCCTTGTAAAAAGGGAATTAGTTTAGCATCTAAATTTTCAAGACGAACGCAAGTAACTACTTGGAAATTGCTAATCACGGAACGTAAACTATTACACAATGGCAAACAAAATTGAAGTTAAAGATTTATTAGAAGCAGGTGTTCACTTTGGACACATGACTCGTAAGTGGGATCCAAACATGGCCCCTTACATCTATATGGAGCGTAATGGAATTCACATTATCAATCTATATAAAACTGCAGCCAAAATTGAAGAAGCAAATGAAGCTTTGAAAAAAATCGCTGCATCAGGTAGAAAAATACTTTTCGTAGCTACCAAAAAACAAGCAAAAGATATCGTATCTGAAAAAGCACTAGCTTGTAACATGCCTTACATCACTGAAAGATGGCCAGGAGGTATGTTAACCAATTTCGTTACTATCCGTAAAGCCGTTAAAAAAATGGCTTCTATTGATAAAATGAAAAAAGATGGTACTTTCATGACTTTGTCTAAAAAAGAAAGATTACAAGTTGATCGTCTTCGTGCAAAATTAGAGAAGAACTTAGGTTCTATCGCTGATATGTCAAGATTACCTGCTGCCTTATTCGTAGTAGATATCAAAGCTGAACACATCGCAATAAAAGAAGCACAAAAATTAAACATTCCAGTTTTCGCAATGGTTGATACTAACTCTGATCCACGTGAAGTAGATTACGTTATTCCTTCCAATGATGATGCTTCTAAATCAATTGATAAAATTTTATCTTTAGTAACAGACGCTGTAAAAGACGGATTAGCTAACAGAACTTCTGACAAAGAAGGTGATGATGCTAC
>CANFZC010000084.1 GCA_947451475.1 Flavobacteriaceae bacterium
ATGCTCAAAAAAAACAAAGTTCCAAGACGGGACTAAAAAAAGGGCGGGTTTTTTATTTAGTGTTTTAACGTTGCTATGGCAGTATTTTTTGAGGGATGAGTTTTTAGTTTTTAGTTTTTAGTTGGGAGGAATTTTTGATGAGCTAGAAGGTTTTGTAATTCTAAGAATGATTGTCTTTCCCGCGGAGGCGGACTCGAGGCTCGTCCTAAGACGAGACGACTGATGGAACGAAGTGGAATAAATCCAGTGGGCAGTCGCAGATTGGATTGTTGGATAGTTGGACATAGATGATAATTACTTTCTGAGAGTTTAGTGCATCCTCTGATTGTGAAGCATACAAGTAAAAAAAATGGATGGACTTTAATTTTTTAAGATAATTTCTTACTTTTACTTTGAAAAAATAAGAAAAACGCTTTGAACAAGTTACCTATTTATACTGCCCAGCAAACTGCCGAAGAAATTAAAACTCAATTTTTGTTTGAAAGTAAAGGAATAAGATCTATCATTAAGGCTATCGAATATACTCCCGTTAAGGTTATGGGAACACGAACCGTTTACAATCTTGGTTTTGGTGACTATGATGAAACTTCAGGTACAATTATTGATGATATCAATAGTAATAATGGAGACATGCGAATTGTATTTAATACGGTATTAAGCACTGTGCCTCTATTTTTTGCTAAAAATAAAGATGCCGTCATCATTGTAAGTGGAAGTGATAGCCATGAAGATTTTATAAAAAACTGTTTGCCGTCTTGCAAAAAAAAATGTGTCGACATCTGTAAAAATTATCAAAGACGTATTAAAACCTATAGATATTATGTTGACAAGAACTTTGAAGACTTAAGTATTGATTATATTTTCTTTGGACGTAATAAAAGTAAAGCGAATACATTTGTTCAATATATACCTGATAATCAATATGATGATATTTTGGTTTATAAAAAAAAATAATCTAATTTTGTTTAAAATAAGTACTTGATTATTTTTAATCAACTATTACAATACAGCTTTTTATGAAAACTGAAAAATCAACTACGAAAGTTTCAAAAGTAATTTCTATGTCTGCTAAGACAAAAGAAAAAATAGCTGCTGTTGAAAATACTATACAAGGTAAAGAACTATTTACCGATAAAGTGGCCTTAGCAAAGAAGGCTCTTAGCGAATTAAAATCGCTTCCTATTTAATATTTAGTGTAGATTAAGTTTATTGTATTGGGGCACGAAGGCGCGAATGATTAGGATGCAGTCGCAGTAGGTAGTAATTTTAGTTGCGCAAGAGCATTTAGTAATTCTAAGTGCGTTTCATTCTTTTTGCTTGACCAAAAAGAACCAAAAAGTCAAGCCTCATTTTTAGCCCCTGTTCCACTAATGTTTTTTTCCTTTCCGCCGCACCCACGGGCCGTTGAGCGGAGCTCAACTCTTCGGAGTGCTTTCCTTCACCCGACGCTCAAAAAAAACAAAGTTCCAAGACGGGACTAAAAAAAGGGCGGGTTTTTTATTTAGTGTTTTAACGTTGCTATGGCAGTATTTTTTGAGGGATGAGTTTTTAGTTTTTAGTTTTTAGTTTTTAGTTGGGAGGAATTTAAGGGTCTTTTGAGTAAACCTAAATTTCCTGATGAAGGCCGTCTCTTCGAGTGGTTCGCTTTTTGGCGCGATTTATCGAGAAGTTGGTGGGGAAGTGTTATGAAAAGGTGTGCCTTAGGTTTAGAAATAGTGTGGGATTTTAACCTATTGTTACTAAGGTGTTACTGCTATTTTACTGGTACTGAAGAAGTTTAGTGCTGTTTTATAGGAAAAGATGTATTTTATCGAGAATAATAGCTATTCATCGAATAATAATTTCCGTTGGACAGGCACTCGCTATTTTAGTTCTAGTTCTCCGAAAGAGAGTTACAAATACCACCCGATTTTGATGTTGCTCGATTTGGTTTCGTGACCGAAACCGATGAAGCTTTTTTGTGCCGTTATAAACTACTGGTTTATAGGGTGCTGTAGTATTGTATTAACTTAAAAAGAAACCCGGAAGCCGAAAAGGGATTAGAGTAGGTAAATTTTTTAAAAATTAGAATTTATGGGTAAAGTATTTGACACTGGAAGCTGTGAAAAAATCAGCACCAGCTTTGAGTTATCAAATAATAATGGACTAATTCCATTATTTACGAAGGTCTATCTAGACCTCCAAAATGGGACGTATCCCGATGAGCCAATACTGAAAACACCAATGCATTATGCCGATGCATCAATACCTCTTTCAGATCCTTTTAAGCATGCTAAAGGACTTCTAAATTACAAAACCTATTTAAGTTACAAACCGCTGGAAGACTTATCACAAGCTGAAATCGAACAAAGGGTTAAGGATTTAAAAGTCAGTTATAAGATTTATGATTGCAATGGAGGGGAAAAGGAATACACAGAATATGATTTTCATCCTTATTTCGTTGAAAACAAAAAGCTTGTTTTTTTTAAATGTGTAATTGATTTACTATGAAAAAGCTAATATTATTGTCCGTCCTAGTAATTACCCAAATTGGGATAAGTCAAACAACTACTGAACAAGTGGATTTAAAAAGTATTGAAATTTCGAATTCAACCGCTTTATCCTTGTTAGATAATACAGCCGCTGTCATAGTATCAAACTCCAATTGCAAGGACTTCAGCGTAAATACTGAAAATCTTTCCAATATTTCTTTCGATGGGACGCTAAACAAAGGGAAATTAACCGGTTTAGAGTATTACGGTTTTGGAACAACCACTGATGAAATTAAACGAGTTACTTGGGACAAGTTTTCAAGACCTACCATTTCAGGTGTACTTAACAAAAACGATAGCATTGCCAATTTTGCCGTTGGACTTAGCACCAACGTCGTAACAATCTATCGTTCATCGTCAAAAGAAATGAGTGATTCTTATTATGCTATGAGAAATCAAACAGAGCAGTTAACTGATTTGGCTGAGAGAAAAGTAAGATCGGTAAATCCTTCTTTAGATCCCAGTTCTGATGAATTTGATAAAAAGGTTGCAATTGAAATGAATGCTATCCAAATGAAAATGGCGGATAAATTTGCCGAAGACCTCAAAAAACCCTTGTTGATGTTTGATATCGCTTCGGCCTATAGTGTTTTATATCCTGACAATAAATACAAAACCAGTAAACCCGACAGGATTGGCGTTTGGGGTACTGTAACCTTTTCTCCAAAGTTACAGGGTGAGAAAAACTATCTAAATCTTTATGTATTTGGGCGCTATCTTGAAGATAAATCGGTTTATAATAAAGTAAATGCAAACTACGATGATTACTTCAAATACTTCGATTATGGAGGCAAAGTGCAATTTGATTTTGATAACGTGTCCGTAGGATACGAGTATATAAATAGAAATGGCGATGGTAAGGATTACCGATCGGTAGGTTTTATTCAATATAAGGTCAATACGGATGTATATCTCACGGGAGGTTTTGGTAAAAACTTTACTAGCGATGCGGATAAGGACCTAGTTTCTATGTTTGGTATTCGCTGGGGTATCAATAAAAAAGACAAAAGGGATTGGCAAAAATAATATGGTAATAGTTTGATAATAAAACAGTAGTAAGTCAATAAATTTATGAAAACAATAGTCTTTATACACGGTTGGAGTGTGACTAATTTGAACACTTATGGCGGGTTGCCGGAGCGGATGGCGGCAGAGGCGGCAGTTCGGGGGATGGCTTTGACGGTAGAGTCGATTTTTTTGGGGCGGTATATTAGTTTTCATGATGAAGTTACCTTGGGTGATATCGCTAGAGCCTTACAAGCGGCTTTAGAAGACCGACCACAATTGACTGACTTTGTTTGTATTACACATTCTACAGGCGGGCCTGTGGTGCGGTTGTGGTGGGAAACCTATGCTGCTGACAAAAAATCTCCGATAAGCCACTTGATTATGTTGGCTCCCGCGAATTTTGGTTCGGCCCTCGCCCAACTGGGCAAAGGCAAGCTTAGCCGACTTAAGAGTTTCTTTGAGGGTGTGGAGCCAGGCCAAGGGGTGTTGGATTGGTTGGAACTGGGCAGTGATGCCGCTTGGACGCTCAACAGCAACTGGATTCAAAATGGACGCAAGCAATTTGGAAAAAGTAAAACCTTTCCATTTGTCCTGATTGGGCAATCTATTGACCGTGCGCTTTATGACCATGTGAATTCGTACACTGGAGAACTGGGCAGCGATGGCGTAGTGCGCACTGCGGCGGCCAATTTGAACGCCAACTATTTACAGCTCAAGCAAGACATTACGGTAATGGCGAACCAAGCCGTGCAAGTCCATAATACCTTAACCGCAGCGCTCACCAGCGCTTCACAAAAAGTACCATTACTAGTTCTGGGTGGCAAATCGCATTCGGGGTCCAAAATGGGGATTATGGCTAGTGTAGCGCGCCAGACCGATGATGCGGATGGTTCTCAAACCGTAGAAGCCATCCTTGCTTGCATGAACGTAGAAACTGGCATGGACTATGCTCGACTGTACACGAAGTTTGCCCGAGAGACCCAAGCCGTACAAAAAGCCGAACGGTTTGAAGAAGAAACCACACTGTTTCTATTTAAAAATACCTTTATCCATGATCTTTATTCGCAAGTCATCTTTAGAGTGTGCGACCACGAGGGGCATCCTGTAACCGACTACGATTTAATTTTTACGGCAGGACCTGAAGACAACCCCAACCATTTCCCGCAAGACTTTGTAGTAGATCGTCAACGGAACAGTCATAATCTCAATACCGTTACCTATTATTTCAATTATACGATTTTAAAAGACGTTAAGCAGTTGGGCCTCCGCGTCCTCCCCCGCCCCGACAAGGGCTTTGTGCGATACTACCCTTGCCAAATCAAGGCCAGCGAAGTCTTGTTCAAACTAGTGCTTCAACCTAATGCTACCGCAATGATCGACATTGTACTGCACCGTGCCGTAAGTAGGGAGGTCTTTGCGTTAGAGCCAACCACGCCTGCTGCATTGGGGCTTGATTTTTCGGAAGTAAGTTGGGAGGGGAAACCTATTATTTAGTAGGCAGTCGTGGTTGAAATTCCAATTATGAAATTCCAAATTCCAAAAACTCATAACTCATAACTCATAACTCATAACTCATATCATGAACTACACCGTAAAACCCAACGATTCCCTAGCCAAAATTGCCAAAAAATTTGGCGTGAGCTTAGAGCTGCTACTATCGTTTAATAAGGCTATAAAAAACCCTAATATGATTCATGTGGGTCAATTGATTCACATTCCAAATGTTAGTGACGTGCCCGAGGTTCCGGCGCCGGAGCCGCCAACTCCTGGTAGTGCTTTTGTTACTCGTGCGAAGACCGCTATAGGCAAAGGTATAAAGTACAAATTGAGCCAAGGTGGAATGGACCCTACTAAGTCCTCACCTACTCAAAATGGGCTCTGCGATTGCAGCGGTTTTGTGTGTTGGATCCTAGGCCTATCGCGCAAAACCACGATTCCTTACTATAAAAAATTTGGCGGATGGATCTACACCGACTCCATAGTAGAAGACATCAAAAGCACTCAAGGCATCTTCGAACGCCTAGACACCCCAGAAGTAGGCTGCATCGTAGTCTATGGCGCCGGAGCCAAAATAGGCCACGTAGGTCTAGTCTCGGAAGTCAAAAACGGCAAAATGACGAAAGTCATCCACTGCAGCAAAGGCAACGACACCAAATTCCACGATGCCATTCAAGAAACGAGCCCAAGTGTGTTTGAACGAGCGGATACGGTTTGGGGGAGGTTTGTTTAGGTAATTGAAAAGTTGTTTTTTAATGAATGTTTTATTATTTACTAAAATAAAATATCGACAAAACCACTATATTAAATGTTAAAAAGAAAATAAATAGACAAAAAACACAATTAATTTAATTTTAGTTAATTTTGTCGAACATTACTGATTTTAATAATTATAGAAAAATGATCGCAATTACTACAGACGTTTTTACCCCAACCAGACAGGCAAAACTCACTTTTGTAGAGAGAAACGCTAATGAATTAAATAATAATTTAGTAGATGCACTTAGAACACCAGGTACACAAGTAGTTATTTATGGACATTCTGGAACAGGTAAATCAACACTTTTATTTAATGTAGTTAATAGAATATATGAAAATACAATAATTACTCGATGTACATCAGATATGACATATGAGCAATTGATATTAAATGCTTTTGATGCCTTAAATTTATATTATACAAATACAACTACATCAAAAATTTCAAAAGGCATTACTGCAAATCTATCTGCCGATTATCAGTTTTTAAAAGGTGCAATTACTTCTCAATTTAGTACAGAAGAAAGTGCGACGTCATTAAGAATTTTACCTCCTCAATTGAGTGCTCAGAGATTAGCGGAATTTATGGGTGCATCGAACTGCTGTTGGGTAATAGAGGATTTCCATAAAATAAAACCAGCAGAAAAAAGTAGATTATCTCAACAATTAAAAGTCTTTGTTGATACTTCTGAATTATATCCAGATGTTAAAACAGTGCTTATAGGAGCAGTTAATACGGCTAGAGAAGTTGTAGAATACGACCCAGAAATGAATAATCGAATTACGGAATTATTTGTACCTCTTCTTGATGATTCGGAGTTACACCAAATACTTGAAAAGGGTGAAAAATTATTGAATATAAAATTCACTCAAAAAATGAAAAATGAAATAGTAAAATTCTCATCTGGATTAGCGTCTATTACTCATCAAATAGCACTTAATATCTGTCAAGCCAAGAGAATAGATATAACACAAAAAATAAAAGTTAATTTAACTGAAAATGATTTACTAATTGCTATCAAAAAATATATAAATGGGAGCTCCGACACATTAAGTAAAAGATATGAATCTGCTATTAGAGTTCATAAGGTTAGAAAATATGATAATGGTAAGATTATTTTAGAGGCGCTTTCAAATTTAGAATTTATTGAAGTACAACAAAATGCCATACTTCTCGAAATAAGAAAAAAATTTCCTGAATATCCACAAGCTAATTTATCAAATTATCTGATGCAATTACAAAAACCCGATAAGGGAGAAATAATTATATTAAATCCAAACAATGGCAAATACTCTTTTTCTGACCCCTTAATCAGAACATATATTAAGTGTTTAAATAATGTCGAAGGTGAAGAACACTTAGATCCTAAAATTAAAGAAAGGAAAATACGTGAAGCAATGGAACTTATTTTTAATGAAATACTAATCACTGAAAATCCATAGATTTACTTCACTTATTGTCACTATAATTTCTGATGCTTTAAATTACAAAGAGAATATTCAGCTACAGCTGATTATTCTCTTTTTTATGTCTATACAATAAATCAAAATTCCCCATCATTGGGGATTGCATATGTGTGAGAAATTTGCTAGGTTTGGAGGAATTACAAACTCTACAATGGCAGCAGAACAAAAACAAAAGTTAGAACAACAACTTTGGAATATTGCAAATACCCTACGCGGCAAAATGGATGCCGATGACTTTAGGGATTATATACTAGGCTTTATCTTTTATAAGTACCTGAGTACTAAAATGGATTTATACGCCAACGAAATGCTGAAACCCGATGGATTGACGTTCCAACAAGTAGAAGGCCATTCCGATGAGGCACTCTTGATGGAAGAAATTAAGCAATTGGCTTTAGACAAACTGGGGTATTTCTTAACCCCTTCTGAATTGTTTTCTGAACTAGCCCGACGCGGTAATGCCGGTGGAAAGAATAATTTCATCTTGGGTGACTTAGCGAAAGTACTAACGCATATAGAGCAAAGCACGATGGGTTCGGAAAGTGAAGAAGACTTTGGGAATTTGTTCTCCGACTTAGATCTAACCAGTCATAAACTAGGGAAAACCGAGAGCGATAAAAACGATTTGATTGTCAAAGTACTCGTGCACTTGGACGAGATTGATTTTGATTTAGAGAATACCGATAGCGATGTACTGGGTGATGCCTATGAATATTTGATTGGGCAGTTTGCCAGTGGTGCGGGTAAAAAAGCAGGGGAATTCTATACGCCCCAACAAGTGAGTAGTATCTTGGCCCAACTTGTAACAGTAGGCAAAGACCAACTCAAAAGCGTATACGACCCTACCTGTGGTTCTGGTTCCTTGTTGCTGCGTGTGGCCAAAGAAGTAAAGAACGTCAGTGCTTTTTATGGTCAAGAAATGAATCCTACGACCTACAACTTGTGCCGTATGAACATGATCATGCACGATGTACACTACAAACGATTTGATATAAAAAACGAAGATACACTAGAACGCCCTCAACATTTGGATATGCGCTTCGAAGCTATTGTAGCCAATCCTCCATTCTCGGCCAATTGGAGTGCTAGCCCTTTGTTTATGAATGACGACCGTTTCTCTGCTTATGGAAAACTGGCACCTAGTAGCAAAGCCGACTTTGCCTTTGTACAACACATGGTGCACCAGTTAGACGAAAACGGAACCATGGCGATTGTATTACCGCATGGAGTCTTGTTCAGAGGCGGAGCTGAGGGACACATTCGTGAATACTTAATCAAAGACAAAAACTATTTAGATGCCGTGATTGGCTTACCTGCCAATATATTCTATGGGACGAGTATTCCAACCTGCATCTTAGTTCTAAAGAAAAAACGAATTACTACCGATGTTTTGTTTATCGACGCTAGCCAACACTTTGAAAAGGTAAAAACCCAAAACGTATTGCGTAAAGAGGATATTGATAAAATAATAAGTACTTACGAAAACCGCACTCCCGAAGACAAATACAGTAAAGTAGCTTCTTTAACCGAGCTTGCGGATAACGATTACAACCTTAACATTCCGCGCTACGTGGACACCTTTGAAGCCGAAGATGCTATAGATTTAACTGCAATTACTCGCGAACTTCGTGAACTCGCTACGCAAAGCAAAACTACGGACGCATCCATTGCAGCTTTTTGTGCTGAATTAGGAATTGATACCCCATTTTAAAATGAGCAAGCAAAGTAACATACCAAAATTGCGGTTTAAAGGGTTTGAGGGAGAATGGAAAAATAAAACATTAATTGAAGTCTCAAATAAAATTACTGATGGTACACATGATACTCCAAAACCAACAAAAGAAGGAGCTCCCTTTTTAACTGCTATTCACATAAAGGATGGATTTGTAGATTATGATAATTGTTATTACTTAGATCAAGAAGTACATAATTCAATTTTTAAAAGATGTAATCCTGAGAAAGATGATTTACTAATAGTAAATATTGGTGCAGGGACAGCAACTTGTGCAATTAATTCAGTTGATTTCGAATTTAGTTTAAAAAATGTTGCATTAGTAAAGCCAAACAAGGATATTCTAAATGGTAAGTTTTTAGCTCAAATTCAAAGAAAAAAAACTTCTAAAATCTTCAATCAATTAACCTCTGGTGGTGCACAACCATTTTTATCATTAAAAGAAATAGGTAAATTAAAAATAATACTTCCCACCCTCCCCGAGCAAGAAAAAATAGCCTCTTTTTTAAGTGCAGTTGATGAAAAGATACAGCAGG
>CANFZC010000085.1 GCA_947451475.1 Flavobacteriaceae bacterium
AGCATACGATGAAAGCATACGTTTTTCCTGGGCAAGGCGCTCAATTTACTGGAATGGGTAAAGAATTATATGAGACTTCGGCGGTAGCCAAAGAACTGTTTGAAAAAGCCAATGAAATTTTGGGCTTCCGCATCACGGACATTATGTTTGAAGGCACGGCAGAGGAATTGAAAGAAACTAAAGTGACGCAGCCCGCGGTCTTTTTACATTCGGTTATTCTGGCCAAGACCTTGGGCATCCAACCTGATATGGTTGCGGGGCATTCCTTGGGCGAATTTTCGGCCTTGGTGGCTAATGGCGCTTTGTCTTTTGAGGACGGATTGAAATTAGTTTCGCAACGAGCGTTAGCAATGCAGAAAGCCTGTGAAATCACTCCGTCTACTATGGCGGCGGTATTGAATTTGGACGACAAAATTGTGGAGAACATTTGTGCCTCTATTGATGGTGTGGTTGTGGCTGCTAATTATAACTGTCCCGGCCAATTGGTTATTTCGGGCGAATTTAAAGCGGTGGAATTGGCTTGTGAAAAGATGAAGGAAGCGGGTGCTAAGAGAGCCTTGTTATTGCCTGTGGGTGGTGCATTCCACTCTCCTATGATGGAGCCTGCTCGCGAAGAGTTGGCCGCCGCTATAGAGGCGACTACCTTTACTACTCCAAGTTGTCCTGTTTATCAAAATGTAACGGCTAGTGCGGTTTCGGATGCTGGTGAAATCAAGAAAAACTTAATCATCCAATTGACGGCACCGGTACGTTGGACGCAATCGGTACAACAAATGATTAAAGATGGGGCTACAAGCTTTACGGAAGTTGGTCCTGGAAAAGTATTGGTTGGTTTAGTCAATAAAATAGACCGAGAAGTGGAAACGGTATCGGCTTAATTACCTAAAGAACTTATGAAAAAAATAATCCTATCCTTAGCCTTGATGGCGGTTTTGGTTTCTTGTCAAGACAAGACCCAAGAAAAGCTTGATGCCGCTCAAGAGGCGGTTACGGAAGAAGTGAAGTCCACTATTGATTCGGCCAAAATAAAAGCAGAAGCTAAATTGGATGACGCTAAAGAAGAAGCAGAATCTAAGTTGGATGACGCCAAACAGAAAGCCCAGGCGAAACTGGACAGTTTGAAATTGAAGAGTGCTGAAAAGCTAGAGGCCACGGCCAAGAAGCTGAAAGAATCGGTAAAAAAATAAACCTAAATCCTCACGGCTGTGGGGATTTATTTTTTCTTGTAGTTGGTGATAAAGACCCCTAGTATGATGAGTAGGGTCGCAATAACAAAATCATAAGTAATCACTTCGTTGAGTAGTAACCATCCTAAGAACACGGCAATCATTGTATTGATGTAGTTGAGGATGGAGACTTGAATGGCACTAACCCGTTTCAGGGCGTAATGATAGCAGAAGAAGGCGATAACCGAGCCGAAAATCGCTAAATAAAGGGTTGCTAGCATGCTTCGGGTACTCCAAAAACTCGTATCGCCTTTGGGTGAAAATACTTGCGCTAGGACCAACTGCAATAGGGCTGCTATGGAAAACTGGTAAAACAAGTTAAGGGCAATATTGTTGGACTTATGGGTATGTTTTTTGGTATACACCGTTCCCGAGGACCAAGCGAGAATTGCAATACTGAGAAACAGGACGCCTGTTTTATAGTTCGGATCTAGTATATCCCCTAGTCCGTCTCGAAAAATAAACACCACGCCGGAAAACCCCAGTAGTACGCCGATGAAACCTTTCCAACTAGGCTTTTGCAATCCAAAGACCGTACTTCCCATAAAGACCACTAAAGGCGACAGTGCGCTGAGGATGGAGGTTAGTCCGCTAGGCAAGGTTTGCTCTGCTATAGTAGTAAAGCCATTGGCCACTACAATCATTAAGACGGAGGCTACCGCTTGCAGTTTAAAATTCTCCCAGCCGATCCAAGATAATTCTTTTTTATAGAGCAATATGGACAATACAATTAAAGCCGCTAGTCCTTGTCTAATGGACGTAATGTACCAAGGCGGCATGGTTTCAACCGCCACTCGAATACCCAGATAGGTCGTTCCCCAAATGACGGCCACGGCCACTATGCAAAACAGTAATTTAAAGTCGGTTTTCTCTGCCATAGTGGTCCAGTTGTTTGGGCATAGAGCCCTTTAATTAAGTAAAGAAATCTAGCTTCTTATTTTTTGTTCCCATTTCCAGGCGGAAGCTAAGGCTTCTTCTAGTGATAATTGGGTACTCCATCCTAGGACGGTTTTGGCTTTATCGGTATTGGCGTAGGCGGAGGTGATGTCCCCTTCTCTACGTCCTACGATTTGGTAGTTCAATTTTTGACCGGATACTTTTTCGAAGGCGTTGATGACTTCTAGGACGGAGCTGCCCGTGCCAGTCCCGAGGTTGAAGGTTTCTACTTTATCCTTGTTTTCTTTATTCAACAAGCGTTGTAGGGCTATTACGTGCGCTTTGGCTAAATCTACTACGTGGATGTAATCGCGGACAGCGGTACCGTCGGTTGTATCGTAATCATTCCCAAATACCGAAAGTTTGTCTCGTAACCCCATGGCGGCTTGGGTTATGAAAGGTACTAAATTTTGCGGTACTCCTAGCGGTAGTTCTCCAATTTCGGCTGAGGGATGGGCTCCGATGGGATTGAAGTAACGCAATAAGATGGCGTTGATGTTGGTTACTTTGGCCGCATCAAAGATGATTTCCTCCCCTATTTGCTTGGTGTTTCCATAAGGAGACATGGCTTTTTGCACGGCGGCATCTTCAGTGATGGGCATTATTTCGGCTTGACCGTATACGGTACAGGAAGAGCTGAAGATGAAATTGGCTTGCGGTAAAGCGGTTAGTTCTTGCAGTATATAGACTAGTGTATTCAGGTTGTTTTCGTAATACAGCAACGGTTTTTCTACACTTTCCCCTACCGCTTTGGAGGCGGCAAAATGGATGATGCCTACTACATCGTTATGTTTTGTAAAGAAATTTTGTACGGCTGATTTCTCGCGCAAATCGATTTGTTCGAACTCGGGTTTGCTTCCTGTGATTTTTTCAATACCGTCTAGGACGCTGATGCTAGCATTGGAAAGGTTGTCAATTACAACCACTTCAAATCCTTGGTTTTGCAATTCAACGACGGTGTGGGAGCCTATAAAACCGAGGCCTCCGGTTACTACTACTTTCATATTAAGGGTTATTTATTGGCAGCGATGGTAAAATTAAAAAGCGGTTGGCCGTTCTTGTCTTTGTATTCGTATTTTAATTTCGCCTTCATGGCTCTTAGGTCACTCATTTGGGCGTTGGTATCAAAATTGGTTTGGGCTTGTTTTGTAATGTACTCCTTTGCTCTTACTAGATTTACGGTAGTATCCTTATGGGTTACCTTTAGCAGTGTGTAATGGTAGGCAAGGGTGTCCCCTGCCACTGTAGTGCTGTCTAGGCGGGTTTCGGGATCCATCTGCTGTGGCCCTTTTTTATTTAATTCTAGGGCTACTTTTTTTAGTTTGCTGTTGGCGCCCCCAAAAGAAGACACAAGGTATTTGGTACCGAAAAAAGCGATGGCAAAAACCACTACGAAAAGGAGTATTTGATTGACTAGCTTCTTATTATTTTCTGGCATGGTCGTTTAGCTTAAAAACTCTAAAACGCTGGCGGTAATAAAATTGATTTGTTCGTCGTCTAGTTCGGTATGCATCGGAAGGGAGATTACCTCTTTGACTAACTGGTTGGTCACTGGGAAATCTTCTTCTTTGTACCGCGTATCGGCGTAGGCTTTTTGGCTGTGTAATGGAATTGGGTAGTAAATTGCGCAAGGAATGCCTTTGGCTAACAGGTGTTCCATTAGTCCATTACGGTCGGCGTCAATGATGCGCAGGGTGTACTGGTGGAATACGTGGCAATCGCAAATGTCGCAAATGCTTGGCGCGATGATGTTTTTATGCCCTTCAAAGGCAGCCGAATATTTGCGGGCAGCGTCTTGGCGGGCTTTACCATAGGCATCTAGTAAGGGCAATTTAGCGTTTAAGACTCCGGCTTGGATACTGTCTAAGCGGGAGTTTACCCCCACTACATCGTGGTGGTAGCGCACGTACATACCGTGATTCACGATGCCGCGAATTTTGTGTGCCAGGTCATCATCGTTGGTGAAGATGGCACCGCCGTCGCCGTAGCAGCCTAGGTTTTTGGAAGGAAAGAACGAGGTCGAGGCTACATGGCCAATGGTTCCTGCTTTCTTTTTGGTTCCGTCGGAGAACTTGCAATTGGCTCCGATGGCTTGGGCGTTATCTTCGATTACGTATAAATTGTGCTCTTTGGCTATGGCCATGATGGCTTCCATATTGGCGGCTCTTCCGAACAAGTGAACGGGAACAATGGCTTTTGTTTTTGGGGTGATGGCTTTTTTGATGGCATCAATGGAGATGTTCATGTTTACGACATCCACGTCTACTAACACCGGAGTCAATTGCAAAAGGGCAATTACTTCTACGGTAGCGGCGAAGGTGAAATCGGCCGTAATGACTTCGTCCCCTGGTTTTAAATCTAGTCCCATCATGGCAATTTGTAGTGCATCGGTACCGTTGGCACAAGGGATTACGTGTTTGACATCAAGGTATTCTTCTAGATTTTTTTGAAATTGGTGTACTAGGGGTCCGTTAATATACGTCGTGGTATCTAAAACTTCTTGGATGGAAGCGTTAACGGTCTCTTTTATTTTATCGTATTGACTTTTTAAGTCAACCATTTGAATTTTTCTCATGTTATAGAAATTATGAGTAGCAAAAGTAAGAAATTATGAAGTAGAATTTCCTATTAGGCAAAAGAAACGTATTTTAGCCCGACAAAAATTTAGGGATGTTTTTTCTATACAATTTAATGCTTCTTTTGGTTACCCCTTTGGTACATGTAGCGGCCTTGTTTAGCCCTAAAATAAAACTATTTGTCGCTGGAAGAAGAACGGTGTTTTCGACTTTAGCGCATGCTATTGGACCTGAAGATAAAACCATTTGGTTTCATGCCGCTTCTTTGGGCGAATTTGAGCAAGGCTTGCCTGTGATGGAACAAATAAAGTTGCGGTATCCGGGGCATAAAATTGTGGTTACCTTCTTTTCCCCTTCGGGTTATGAGGTTCGCAAAAACAATACGATTGCCGACGTTACGGTTTATTTACCACTGGACACTAAGGCGAATGCGCAACAATTTATAGCACTAGTACATCCTGAACTCGTCTTTTTTATTAAGTATGAATACTGGCCCAATTATCTACAGGAATTGAAAAAGGCTGGGATACCGACCTATTTGATTTCGGGTATTTTTAGAGAAAACCAGGCCTTCTTTAAGTGGTATGGCGGTTTTTACCGTGAGGCTTTGAAGACCTTTGGGTACTTCTTTGTACAGAATGACCGATCAAAACAATTATTACAAGGCTTGGGCTATCAAAATGTTGCCGTTTCGGGGGACACCCGATTTGACCGGGTCGTTACGATCTTGGAGCGCGACAACAGTTTAGCTTTTATGGAGCAGTTTAAGAACCAACAACCGACTATCGTTATTGGGAGTTCGTGGCCCAAAGACGAAGCTTTGCTTGTAAACTACATTAATCAAAGTGCCTCGGATATAAAATTTGTGATTGCCCCACACAACATTAAGGCCGAGCAGATCCAGGCGTTGCAGCAGTCTATTACTAGGAAAACCGTTTTGTTTTCGGAGAAAGAAGGGAAAAATTTGGCCGATTACCAGGTCTTTATCATTGACACTATTGGGATCTTGACCAAGATCTACAGCTACGCGGACCTGGCTTATGTGGGTGGCGGCTTTGGACAGCCGGGGGTACACAATTTATTGGAGCCCGCTACTTTTGGGATACCGATTGTTTTGGGGCCGAATTATTCCCATTTTGCTGAAGCTACGGCTTTGGTACAACTGGAGGGATGTATTTCCATCAAGAACCCGGAGGAACTGCAAGACGCTTTTGATCAATTGCTTGCCAATGCCGACATCCGTCATGAAAAGGGGCATATTTGCGGCACATTTGTGCAAATGAATAAGGGAGCGACGGCGGTTATTTTAAGACACCTAAGTTCTCATCACTGATAAAAAACTACTACTTTACTCTATAACTTATGAAATTTTTTAGACTACTCCTACTATTTGTTTTTGTTCAAGTTAGTGCCCAGCAAGGCGGCATGTGGATTCCTTCTTTTTTGAAAGGGATGAATGAAAGTGAAATGAAGACTTTGGGCATGAAGCTCACGGCGGAACAAATTTATGCCGTAAATAAATCCAGTTTGAAAGATGCGGTTCCGCAATTTGATGGCGGTTGCACGGCGGAGGTGATTTCGGATCAGGGATTGATCTTGACGAATCACCATTGTGGTTTTGATGCGATTCAGAATCATTCTTCGGTGGAGCATGATTATTTGACGAATGGTTTTTGGGCGTACAAAAAAGAGGACGAATTGCCTAACAAAGGCATGGTGGTGACTTTTGTGGTGCGTATCGAAGATGTTACTGCAAAAGTATTGGAGGGTGCAAGCACTTTGTCGGTGGAAGCCGACAAACAAAAAAAGATTCAAGAGAACATTAGTACCTTGAGTAAAACCTTGCCGAAAGAAGTTTGGCAAGAAAACAGCATTAAAACATTTTATGATGGGAATCAATACTTGCTGTTTGTTACGGAAACGTATAAGGACATACGCTTGGTTGGCGCCCCTCCCAGTGCGATAGGAAAGTTTGGATCGGATACGGATAATTGGGTTTGGCCCCGTCATACCGGCGATTTTTCTATGTTTAGAATCTATGCGGATAAGAATAACCGTCCGGCGGAGTATGCGGTGGACAATGTTCCTTATAAACCGAAGTACTTCTTCCCGATTTCGTTGGACGGCGTCAAGGAGAATGACTTTACTATGGTGATGGGGTATCCGGGACGTACGCAAGAATATTTGCCTTCTTATGCTGTGGATCAAATTGTGAACACGTTAAATCCGGCTAAGATTGCGGTGCGTGATGCGGCGTTGAAAGTGCAAGATGGCTTTATGCGCAAGGACAATGCCATTAAGATACAGTATGCCTCTAAGTATGCTGGGGTGGCTAACTATTGGAAAAAATGGATAGGCGAAACCAATGGATTGAAGAAATCTAATGCTGTAGCGGTGAAGCAACGTTTTGAAAAAGACTTTTTGGAAAAAGTAGCTAAGGCTGGGAAACAGGCCGAGTATGGCTCCTTATTGCGTGACTTTGAAAAAAACTATGCTGAGATAAAAGACTATGCGTTGGCTCGTGATTTATTTACGGAGGTAGCGTTACGCAACACCGAAATCCTTACACTGGGGTATAAATTGTACCAATTGGAGCAACTATACAACAACAAGGGAGCACAAGCTTTTAATGATCGTCGCAACACTTTGGTTACGGGCTTGGGTGATTTTTACAAAGATTTTAATCCGGCCGTAGATCAAAAAGTATTGGAACAATTGATGGGGATTTATGTTGAACGCTACCCGAAAGCCTTTTTACCTGCAGCTTTTGACCATTTGAACGCTGAGGCTTTGGCGGCAGAAGTATTTGCGCAATCGCAATTGGTTAGCTATGATAAAATCAAGGTGTTATTGACTGGTGATGTCACTACCGTATTGGAAAACATCAACAAAGACAAGGGCTTCCAAGTGATTAAAGCGATGGCCGATGGTTATGTAAAAAATGTGGCCCCAAACTATGAGGAATTGAATTTAAAAAATAGTGCTACCCAACGCACTTATATGAAAGCCATTCTAGAGTTGAGTCCGAAATCGGCGCGCCTCTTCCCTGATGCCAATAGCACTTTGCGGGTTACCTATGGTAAAGTCAAGGGTTATAAACCTAGAGATGGGGTCACTTATGAGCCGTTTACGTATCTTGATGGGGTAATGGAAAAATATGTGCCTGGGGATTATGAATTTGATGTTCCTCAAAAATTAATTGAATTGTATAACGCTAAGGATTATGGGGTTTATGGGGCTCATGGCAAGATGCCCGTCGCATTTATTGCTACGAATCATACTACGGGAGGGAACTCGGGTAGTCCCGCCTTGGATGCCTACGGAAATTTGATTGGCTTGAATTTTGATAGGGTATGGGAAGGAACGATGAGTGATCTCTATTATTCCCCTGAAATATGCCGTAACATCATGGTAGACATCCGTTATGTGCTGTTTGTTGTGGATAAATATGCTGGGGCGGAGAACCTCATCAAAGAGTTGAAATTGGTTAGGCCCAGCACTAAAAAAAGAAAAAATTAAGCATTTCTTAATTTTGGCATGATTCTTGTAAATAAAAATGCGGAAGCAAAATAGAGATTTTTAAAAAAAGTTAAATAAAAATTTTTCCAAATAAAAAAATTTATATCTTTGCCTCGAATTAATAATTAACCTTTTATAATTAAGTAAGATGAAAAAAGTATTTTTAAGTTTAGCTGTTGTTGCTGCATTAACTGTAGTATCTTGTAAACAAGCTGATGCTAATGCTGAAGCTACAACTGACTCAACTGCTACTGAAGCTGTTGACACTGCTGCTGCTCCTGCTGCTGACACTACTGCTGCTCCTGCTGCTGATACAACTGCTGCTAAAGCTGCTGCTGCTCCAGCTGCTGCTCCTGCTGCTGCTCCAGCTGCACCTGCAAAAAAATAATTAGTACACACTAATTATCTTTAAAAGATTTAAAGCCATCCGCTTAGCGTGATGGCTTTCTTTTTTTATATAAACTAAGCGTCTAAAAACAGGGCATCGCCTGCTGAAAAATCGAGGACTTCCGATAGGGACGCATATTTAACGATTTCGTTTATTCCTTTCTCCAGCATCAAGGTGGTTGCGTATTTTCTACTCACGGCTATGATTCTATCCCCAAGCATTATTTTAAAGAAACACTTTCCTTTGGCGGTTTTAAATCGAAGGTAGTTACAGGTATCTAAAGACGCTTTGAGTAGTTCAATATCTTCTTCACATTCAAATTTTAATTCGTAGCTCACACTAGTGAAGATGTTTTTCCCTTTGCGGGAAACGAATTCGAATTTGTATTCGTCGTTTGTTCTTTTGCTGATTACAAAGGTTCCCATAGAAATTTAAAAAGTAATTAAAACAAAAAAGCCTCAAACATAAAGTTTGAGGCTTTTGTACTCAAGGCGGGACTTGAACCCGCACGAACATTGCTGTTCACTGGATTTTAAGTCCAGCGTGTCTACCAATTTCACCACTCGAGCGTATTTGCTATTG
>CANFZC010000086.1 GCA_947451475.1 Flavobacteriaceae bacterium
CCTTTAGCAATGTCCTTTAATTCTTTAGCCTTTTACACCTTTTACAAATATGTATCGATAGCTGAAATTAAACAACAATAATAGATTGACTTTTAGAAGTTTTAGCATCATTGTTCTCTAAATAAAAATCAATCCTACCAAGGTTTATTCCATAACAGCCCACTTGATTAACTAATACGTCTTTTCCATCAGCATTTTTTAAGACCGTAGGCTTATCAAGAAAAGTATGTGTATGTCCCCCAATTATTAAATCTATGTCCTTGGTCAAGCCGGCTAAGGTTACATCACATATTTTATTAGGTTCATCTTTGTATTTATAACCAATGTGAGAAAGACATATCACTAAATCACATTTTTGCTCTTGCTTTAAAATACGAGTCAGATCTTGAGATACGCTCACTGGATCATTATAAACGGTTTCTTTTGAATTCTTCTTATCAACCAATCCTTCTAAGGCAACACCCAAACCAAAGACACCAATTTTAATTCCGTTTTTATTAAATATTTTATAAGGTTTTACAATTCCATCAAGCACCGTATTCTTAAAATCATAATTAGCCGATACAAAATCAAACGTAGCATGTGGCAATTGCTTGTAAAAACCATCAATTGAATTGTCAAAATCATGGTTTCCTAAGGTAGCCAAATCGTATTTCATCATACTCATTAACTTAAATTCAAGCTCTCCGCCATAATAATTAAAATAAGGCGTCCCCTGAAAAATATCACCCGCATCCAATAATAAAACATTAGAATTTTCTTTTCTAATCGCTTCAATCAGTGCCGCTCTTCTAGCTACACCACCCATGTTTGGATTTTTAGGATGATTTGCAGGAAAGGGATCTATATAACTATGAACGTCATTGGTGTGAAGTATGGTAATGTGTTTAGTTTCTGCCGAATTAAAGCTACTTAAAGACAATCCACCAAGTCCTATAAAGGCAGAGCTAACTGCTGTATTGTGTATAAAATCTCGTCTTTTCATTATGCTATTCTTTGTTAATTCTAATGTCTTTATTGGCTGTAATGACTTTATTTTCTTTAAAATAATCAATAATAATAGTTCTTAACTTGTATTCTAAATCATATTTCTGAATGCCTTTTTTAAAGAAAAGCATATTATCATTGCCATAAGATAAATAATCAGAAGTCGCTACATAATAAGTCTTAGTGTAATCAAGTGGTATACCTCCAATTAAAATCGCTTTAGGTTGATTCTCTTTATCAATCGTAAATGTCATTCCTTTTAAGGGATGTGGCTTTTTTTCAGAAATGATATATTTTACGATTTCAAATACCTGTTCTCCTTTTAAAGCGACCACAACGGCACTGTTTTCAAAAGGCATGATTTCATAGGCATTTCTTGCTGTCAAATCTCCTTTAGAAATGATAGTCCTAATACCTCCATGATTTAAAACACAGAGATCAACTGATTTGTTCTCTCGCAATTGAAATACCTTATTTGCTTTGTCAAAAGTGATATCCGCTAAAAAATTCCCCATCGGAGTTTGCCATTCACCATTCTTATCAATTATTTCTGGAGCAGTAGCCAAAACTACCCCAAGATCTTTATCAATTTTTTCGCGATATGGTTTTATAAAGTTTTCAAATTCAGCAACTTCTGAATTAGTGCTTGTTATTCCAATTTCCTTGCCTTCAATTTTGGTAACGACATATTTCTTTTCAACACAAGAAATAAGGAAAGTAAATGTTAATAATAAAACAAAATGTTTCAATACAACGTTATAGTTTTTTAGTTTTACCATCGCTTAAGCGCTAATTTTTAGTAAATTTGTAATTCAAGTAAAAGTAGTATGTTTTTAAATTACTTCAAGGATTTTTCAACAAAAAAAATAGTTAAGAATAGTTTATCAAATGTTAAAAATTTAGCATCGGATACAATAATAAAAACCGTTGGAATCATTTTTGACGAAAGTTATTTTTATGAAAAAGAAGCACTTGTTTTGGAATTAATTCAAAACGGTATCGCCGAAAAAGACATTAAAATTTTGGTCTATAAAGACAAAATAAAAAAGAATGAAACGTTTGACTATCCTGTTTTTACTAATAAAGATTTAAGTTGGCATGCAACAGTAGATAAAAAAGAAGTTAAAGAGTTCATCAAAGAACCTTTTGACCTTTTAATCAATTATTATGACACCGAAAAAGTAGCCCTACTTTTAGTTTCTCACGCTTCCAAAGCAGGTTTCAAAGTCGGTTTTGCAACCGTTGACAAACGATTAAATCATTTCATGATAAATACTAATGCAGAAAACTACAAAGTTTTTATTGAGGAATTGTTCAAATATTTAAAAATCCTAAACAAAATATAACATGCAATCATTAATAGGAACAGGAGTTGCACTTGTTACACCCTTTAAAAAAGATTACTCAGTAGATGTTAATGCGTTAAAAGCCATTGTTAATTATCAAGTTGATAACGGTATAGACTACCTAGTAGTACTGGGCACAACAGCCGAAAGCGCAACCTTATCGAAAATAGAAAAAGAATTGGTTATCGAAACCATCATTGAGGCTAATAAAGGTAGACTTCCGCTAGTACTTGGTGTTGGAAGTAATAATACTCAAGAAGTAGTAGAGGAATTAAAAACAAGAGATTTTTCAGCCTTTGTAGCTATTTTATCTGTTTCTCCCTATTATAACAAACCAACACAAGAAGGTATATACCAACACTTCAAGGCTATTGCAGAAGCAGCTCCAATCCCTGTAATACTATATAATGTACCTGGAAGAACCTCCAGTAATATGCTCCCAAGCACCATAATTCGTTTAGCGAATGATTTTAAAAACATAGTTGCTGTAAAAGAAGCTGCTGGTGATATCGTTCAAGCGATGAAAATCATTAAGGATAAACCAAACCATTTCTTGGTGATTTCAGGAGATGACATGATTACATTACCCATGATATTAGCGGGTGGTTCAGGAGTAATTTCCGTAATTGCAGAAGGTTTTCCAAAGCATTTTTCCGAAATGGTACATTTAGGATTAAACAAAAAAGTAGAGGAAGCCTATAAAATTCACTATCTCTTAGCAGAGGCTATTGATATGATTTTTGAGCAGGGCAATCCTGCAGGCATTAAAGAAGTCTTTAAAGCAGTGGGGTTATCAGAAAGCACCGTTAGATTGCCTTTAGTAAATGTTGAAGAAAACTTGGCAAATCGGCTAAATGATTTTGTGAATAAAATAGCTAAAATGTAGTTTTTTTGTCCTGTAAAAAAATATTTTGTAATCTACAATTAATAACTAAATTTGCAGTTGCTTTTCAACACTCTAGAAGTAAAGAAAAACAGTAGCATCAAATAAAAAAATGAAGAAATTTTTAGCCCTTTTTGTATTAGCAGTTTTCTTTTTGTCTTGTAGTCAATATCAAAAAGCATTGAAATCAGAAGATCTCAGTCTGAAACTAGAGCAAGCTACAAAAATGTACGATGCAAAAAAGTATGGTAAAGCAATACGATTATTCGAACAGTTGTCTCCTCTTTACAAAGGAAAACCTCAAGCTGAGAAAATGTTCTATATGTATTGCCAATCTTTATATAAAACAGAACAATATTACCTAGCTGGTTATCAATTTGAAAGCTTTGCTTCAAGCTACCCTAAAAGCCAAAAAATGGAAGAAGCTTCTTTTTTAGGTGCAAAGTGTTTTGTTCAACTTTCTCCGGTCTATAGTTTAGATCAAACAGACACTTACAAAGCAATAGATAAACTTCAAAGTTTTATTGATACTTATCCAAACTCTCCCGATTTGGCGGAAGCCAATACTATGGCAAAAGCTTTAAGAGAGAAATTAGAAAAGAAGGCTTTTGAAAATGCGAAGATTTACAATAACATTTCAGACTATAAAGCGGCTATGGTCGCATTTGATAATTTTATCATCAATTATCCTGGAACACCATACAAAGAGAAAGCATTATTTTTGAAATTAGATGCAGCCTATAATTTAGCCATCAACAGTATCCCCTCTAAACAAGAGGAGCGATTAAAAAATGCCAAACAAGCCTATATGAGTTTGGTTAAATTTAAAGCAGATTCTGAATACAAGTCAAAAGCTGACCAAATGTTAGCGGTAATAGATAAAAATTTACAACAATTTTCTAAATAAATTAAAGTCATGGATTTAAAAAAGACGAATGCACCGGTGAACACAATCACTTACAACAAAACCGTAATTGAAGAACGTACCGGCAATGTATATGAGGCAATAACAATAATGGCTAAAAGAGCAAACCAAATTAATTCAGAAATCAAAAAAGAGTTAACTGAGAAATTAGAAGAGTTTGCTACATACAACGATAGTCTAGAGGAAATCTTTGAAAATAAAGAACAAATCGAAGTTTCTAAATACTACGAAAAATTACCTAAGCCACATGCACTAGCGGTTCAAGAATGGCTAGATGACAAAATTTACTACAGAGATACTACTAAAGACTAAGTAAATGTCTGTTTTAAGCGGAAAAAAAATAGTACTAGGCATTTCTGGTGGAATTGCCGCTTACAAGACAGCAACATTAGTTAGATTATTTATAAAAGCAGGTGCACATGTCCAAGTGATAATGACACCTGCTTCTAAGGATTTTATAACTCCGTTAACGCTTTCTACACTTTCCAAAAATCCGGTTCACTCTTCATTCTATAAGGAAGATGACGAAAATGCCACTTGGAACAATCATGTCGAATTAGGTCTGTGGGCCGATTTGATCCTTATCGCTCCAGCAACAGCAAATACCTTATCAAAAATGGCTAACGGTAATTGCGACAATCTACTAATAGCGACCTACCTTTCAGCCAAATGCCCCGTATATTTTGCTCCGGCAATGGATTTAGACATGTACAAACACCCTTCCACGTTGGCCAGTTTTAATGCCTTGCATCAATTTGGTAATATCATGATTCCAGCTGAATCTGGTGAGCTCGCCAGCGGCCTATCTGGGGAAGGACGAATGGCTGAGCCTGAAAACATAATCGCTTTTATAGCGAACGACTTAGAAAGCAAACTCCCTTTAAGAGGAAAAAAAATACTGGTTACCGCGGGACCAACCTATGAAGCCATTGATCCCGTGCGTTTCATAGGGAACCATTCTTCTGGTAAAATGGGATACGATATTGCAAAAAGTGCTGCTAATAAGGGTGCAACGGTGGTACTTATTTCAGGACCAACGCATTTAACAGTTTCAAGTCCAAATATAGAAGTCATCCGAGTGACAACAGCTCAAGAGATGTATGACACGTGCCATCGCTATTATCAGGAAACCGATACCGCCATTTGTGCGGCAGCTGTGGCCGATTATAAGCCTAAAAATAGAGCCAATCAAAAGATTAAAAAATCAGAGGCAAACTTTTCTATTGAATTAGAAAAAACAAAAGATATCTTAGCCTCGTTTGGTGACTTGAAACAAAAACAATATTTAATTGGTTTTGCATTAGAAACAGAAAATGAAATTGAAAACGCTAAGTTGAAAATTCAGAAAAAAAACTTAGATTTGATTGTTTTAAATTCCCTTCAAGATGAAGGTGCTGGTTTTTCAAAATCTACCAATAAAATAACTTTTATTGATAAAGATTTCATAATTAATCCAATGCCCCTAAAATCAAAAGAAGAAGTGGCAAACGATATTATTAACAAGGTAATTTCATATTATGAAAAAAATAGTTAGTCTTCTTTTTTTATTTAGTGTTGCAATAACACAATCCCAACAATTAAACTGTACCGTTCAAGTAAATGCCGAAAAATTAGCCAGTACCAATAATCAGGTGTTTAAAACACTACAAAACGCAATCAGTGATTTTGTAAACAAAACCGATTGGACCGGAGAAGCACTAAAACAAAACGAGAAAGTAAATTGCTCCATGATTATCAATATAAGCAGTTACGAGAACAATCTATTTTCTGCTACCATTCAAGTACAGTCCTCTAGACCTGTATTCAATGCTACCTATACTACGCCAGTTTTCAATTACAACGATAAAGATTTCTCTTTTAGCTACATAGAATTTGAAAACCTAAACTTTGACCCCTCAAGTTTTAATTCTAACTTAGTTTCAGTATTATCATATTACAGTTACATGATCCTTGGATTTGATGCCGATACTTACGCGCTAAAGGGGGGAGGCAATTGGTTCAATACTGCCCAACAAATTTTAACCGTAGCACAGTCTGGTGGTTATAAAGGTTGGAACCAATCAGACAGTAACCAAAACCGCTATTTCCTAATCAATGATGTTTTATCAGGCACCTATGATGCCTATAGAGAAGCCATGTACAAGTATCACAGAGAAGGTCTTGATACGATGAATGGTGACTTAAAAGCTTCAAAAACCAAAATAATTGAATCCATTTCGGTATTAAACGGCCTATACAAAGTGCGTCCCAACGCTTTTCTAACTCGTGTATTCTTTGACGCTAAAGTAGACGAAATCGTTTCCATTTTATCAGGCGGACCAAGTATTCCAATTTCGGATACTGTCGATACGCTCAGCAAACTTTCCCCAATCAATTCTAGTAAATGGGCTTCCATAAAGTTATAAATTAGTACATTTACTTTTTTAACTTTCCTTTCTTTTCTAAACATGATTACAGCGCTTTCAATTGAGAATTTTGCATTGATAGAAAAATTGAATATTGATTTTTCCAACGGATTTTCAATTATTACCGGTGAAACAGGAGCAGGAAAATCAATCCTGCTTGGTGCGTTAGGATTGGTGTTAGGAAAAAGAGCTGATTTGTCTTCACTAAAAAATACGACTGAAAAATGCATAGTAGAAGCCAATTTTTCGATTGCAAAATACAACTTGCAACCCTTTTTTGAAGCAAATGATCTAGACTACGAAGACGATACCATCATTAGAAGAGAAATATTGCCTACAGGGAAATCTAGAGCCTTCATCAATGATAGTCCCGTCAACCTACAACAACTTCAAGAACTTAGCGTGTATTTAATTGATGTACATTCCCAACATCAAACCTTAGAATTATCAGAAGAAGATTTTCAATTTAAGATAATTGACGCTATTGCTAATAACCAAAAGCATTTAGTGGAATACCAACAAATACTAAAGCATTACAAGGAATTAAAAACAACGTTAGACCATACTAAAGAAAGCTTGTCGCTCATTTTAAAAGAGAAAGATTATAATGAGTTTCTATTTAACGAACTCTATGCTGCCAATTTAAAGAGCGGCGAACTACAAGAACTAGAAAAGTCCTATGAAGCACTGAATAATGTAGAAGCTATAAAAGAAAATCTAGATGCATTATTGAGCATGGCCAATGAAGATAATTTCGGACTCTTAAAAAGCCTAAAAGAATTCAAAGCTATTCTTCAAAAAAACAGCCCTTTTTCAGAAACCTATCAAGCGCTTTTGGAACGAACTTCATCCATTCTTATCGAATTTGACGACATCACCAAAGAATTAAACCGGGAATCAGAATTGGTATACAGTGACCCCGAAAAATTAGAAGCAATTAATCAAAAACTCCAATTGATTTATAGCTTACAGAAGAAACACCAAGTTCTGACAGTAGAGGAACTAATTTCAATTCAAAATGAACTGGAAAACAAAGTGGTATCAGTAACCGCTTTAGAAGATGAGATACTCAAAATTCAAAAAAACATAACTGACTTAGAAGTTCAACTAGATAAAAAAGCAGCCGATATCAATCAAAGTAGAAGTGAAGCAATTCCCAAACTAAACGATCAGTTGATTGCTATATTGAACGAACTCGGCATGCCCAACGTTAGATTTAAAATAGAAGTTACCGCTGCTGATAAATACTTCTCAAACGGTAAAGACAACCTGCTATTTTTGTTTGCTGCCAATAAAGGAACGGAATTCGGCTTACTCAAAAAAGTTGCATCAGGCGGTGAATTGTCTAGAATCATGCTGGCCGTGAAAGCGATATTAGCACGGTATTCCAAACTTCCAACAATCATCTTTGATGAGATCGACACCGGAGTATCTGGGGAAATCGCTAATAAAATGGGGGAGATCATGCGCGAAATGAGCAAAACAATGCAAGTGTTCGCCATCACCCATCTACCTCAAATCGCAGCCAAAGGCAGCCAACATTTCAAAGTATTCAAAACCATAGCAAGGGATACTACTATATCCGAATTGAAACTGCTAAGCAATGACGAACGTATAAAGGAAATAGCCGAAATGCTCTCGGGTAAAGAAATTTCAGATTCTGCATTGAATCATGCAAAAGCATTACTGAACTAACCGTTTTAATTTATTATTTTTGTGCCAAATTAAAACCTAAAATAGACAACTTAATTACGATTATATATGATTATAGAACCAAGAATGCGCGGATTTATTTGTTTAACAGCTCATCCAGATGGATGTGCGCAAAGCATTAAAAATCAGATAGCTTATGTAAAATCAAAAGGCGCCATTGATGGCCCTAAAAAAGTACTGGTTATCGGAGCTTCTACCGGATTCGGATTAGCCTCAAGAATAACAAGTGCATTTGGCTCTGATGCAGCAACTATTGGTGTATTCTTCGAAAAAGAACCGGCTGACGGTAAAACAGCCACTCCAGGGTGGTACAATACAGTCGCTTTTGAAAAAGAAGCTGAAAAGGCTGGTCTATACGCAAAAAGTATTAACGGAGACGCGTTTTCTAACGAAGTAAAAGAACAAGCCATCAATTTAATTAAAGCCGATTTAGGACAAGTAGATTTAGTTATTTATAGTCTAGCTTCTCCTGTGCGTTTACATCCTACAACAGGTGTTCTACACCGTTCCGTTTTAAAACCTATTGGCACGACCTTTACAAACAAAACAGTAGATTTCCACACCGGAAACGTTAGCCAAGTTTCAATCGAACCTGCCAATCAAGAAGATATTGACAACACTGTCGTAGTAATGGGTGGTGAGGATTGGTCCATGTGGATGGAAGCACTAAAAGCAGCCAATGTTCTTGCAGAGGGAGCCATGACAATTGCCTATTCTTATATAGGACCTGAAGTTACAGAAGCGGTTTATAGAAAAGGTACTATAGGTAGAGCCAAAGATCATTTAGAAGCCACGGCGTTCCAAATAACAGACAGTTTACATAGTTTAAATGGTAAAGCCTATGTATCGGTAAACAAAGCCTTAG